>JBKJMF010000617.1:0-27088 GCA_046596525.1 Devosia sp.
GATTTTCGACCGCGCCTACCAGATGGGCTCGCTGATCAGCCCGCCGATGGTCGGTGTGCAGAGCATCTCGGTGCCTCCCGGTTCGGCCAATATCGTCGAGTTCGGCCTCGAAGTGCCCGGTAGGTACGTCCTCGTCGATCACGCCCTCTCGCGTGCCGAGCGTGGTCTGGCGGGCTATCTCATTGTCGAGGGGGATGCCAACACGGACATCTTCAATGCGCCGCCCAACGACAACACGTCTGGCCACTAGGCTTGATGGGACAAAGAACATGACACGGAACCTGGTTACGGGTGGCTGTGCCCTGATTGCCCTGTTGGCAACGAGCCTGCCTGCATTCGCCCATATCACGCTTGCCGGACCGGAGGCGCCCGCCGGCTCTACCTACCGGGCCGTACTGGTGGTCGGTCACGGCTGTGGTACGAACCCAACCACCCAGTTGCGGGTGCAGATTCCGGAAGGCTTTTACAACGTAAAGCCGATGCCCAAGGCCGGCTGGGAGCTGAAAACCGTCGTCAGCCCTTACGCGACGCCGTTCATGAACCACGGCACCGAGCTCAAGGAGGGGGTCACCGAAATCTCCTGGTCCGGCGGCGATCTTCCCAACGAGCAGTTCGATGAGTTCGTCTTTCGCGGTACGTTCGGCGAAGCCCTGGAAGCGGGGACCACCTTCTTCTTCCCCACCATCCAGGTCTGCGGCAGCAAGGAAGACGCCTGGATCGATACCAGCGGCGATGAAGAGGCCGAGATGTCTGCGCCATCCGTCACGCTCACCGAAAGCAGCGGTCACCACCATTAGAAGTCCGGGGCGAAGTCCCGTGCCAGCCGCGTTCGAACGCATCGCAAGCAGGGCCGCAATCCTGCTTGCTATACTCTTTCTTTCTATCATCGTCGTCATGGGGTGCCCCGGCGCGGCGCAGGCGCACGCGACTCTCACCTCGTCGGTGCCCGCCAGTGGCGCGGTTCTCAAGGCCGCGCCTTCCCATATCGAGCTCAGGTTCAGCGAAGCGGTCTCGCCACTTGCCGCGAGCCTGATCGATCAATCTGGGCAGGCCAGCGATATCGTCGATTTTTCTGCTTCGGGCTCGCTCCTGCTGATTGCGCTGCCACCCCTCGACGGGGAGGGCACGAGGGTCGTCAGCTGGCGGGCCATCTCCGGAGACGGACACCCGGTATCGGGTGCGGTTGTGTTTTCGATCGGGGCTCCGAGCCGCACTCTCGAGCAACTGATCAACACCGATCCGGGCGTGGCGCGCGTGCTCTGGGCCGTTCGCGCCCTGATGTTCGTGGCCCTGTTCTTCGGCACCGGAGGCGCCAGCTTCCTGGTCATTGCCTCGCCGCTGCCCCGCCCCGTGAAGCTTCTGTGCGCAGTCCTCGTTCCGACGGGGTTGCTGGCCTCCATCAGCGTCGTCGGGCTGCAGGGCCTGGACGCGCTGGGACTGCCGCTCTCCCGCATTGGCGACGCGCGGGCGTGGGCGGTTGGTTTTTCGACCTCCTATGGCGCGACCAGCATCGCCGCCGGCATAGCACTGCTGCTTGGCGGCGCGGCGGTCCTGACACGCGGCGATCGCCTTGCCGCCGCGATCTCTGCCCTCGGCCTGGCGGCGGTGGGCGTCGCGGTCTGCCTGAGCGGGCATGGGAGCACGGCTGAACCGCAATGGCTGATGAAGGCTGCGCTCTTCACGCACGTCACCTGCATCGCCTGGTGGCTCGGGGCCTTGCTTCCGCTTGCCATCCTGCTCAAGCAGGACGGGTCCGTTTCCGCACCGCCGCTGCTCCGCTTCTCCCGCATCATCCCCTTCGCGATCGTCCCACTTTTGACTTCGGGCGTGATCCTCGCCGTGGTGCAACTGGGCTGGCCCGGGCCGTCGTGGCTGAGCCCCTACGGGCTGATCCTCGCAACCAAACTCGCGCTGGTGACGCTCCTCCTCGGTCTCGCGAGCTGGAACCGGTGGGTGTTGACCGCACCGGTCGCCAAAGGACAGCCAGCAGCAGCCCGCAGGCACATGCGTTGGTCGATCCTGGGCGAAATGGTGCTGGTCGTTGCGATTCTCGGTCTAGCCTCGGGCTGGCGCTTCACGCCGCCACCGCGGGCGCTGGCCGCGGAACCGATGGCGCAGAGCACCACGCTCACGATGACGGCAGAAGGCATCGCGGCCGACGTGCTGGCGGCGCCTGCCGCGAGCGGTCCCGCCACCGTGACCATCACGTTGCGCAAGGAAGACGGAACCGCTCAGTCTGCCCGGTCGGTTGTCCTCTCGCTTGCCCAGCCGGAGCTTGAAATTCAACCGATCAAGACCGATGCAGTTGCAACCCGAGACGGCGTCTGGACGATCGAGCAGCTCCTCATTCCGGTGCCGGGGCTCTGGGCGGTGGAGATTCACGTGCGGGTATCGGATTTCAAGCTGGTGCGTCTCAAGGGCAGCATGGAGATCGCCCCATAGCCATGGCGTTCGCCAGGCGATGCCTTCCCGTGCGAGAGTTGGGGCCAGGCACCCTATGATCGTTCCGCCATTGCTCCTTTGAAGGACGCGTTCTTGACCGGGCATTTCGTAGACAAGAGCCTCGTACGGTCACTTCCGCTGTTCGAGGGTATGAGTGATGACGACCTGGACGACATTCTCGCCGGCGCCACCAGCCGTCGATATGCACCGGGCGCCTCAGTGTTCGAACAGGGGCAGAAGGCAGATCAGTTCTATGTGCTGCTACACGGCCGGCTCCGCGTGACCCAGGTCAACGGGGAGGGTCAGCAGACCATCGTTCGCATGATCAACCCCGGCGATATCTTTGGCATCGCCCGCGCGCTGCGTCGCACCGATTATCCGGCAACGGCCGGGGTGGTGGCGGAAAGCGTGGCCCTGGCCTGGCCAATGGACGCCTTTGACGGCCTGCTCGAACGGCATCCCGGATTGGCCAGCAATGTCATGGGAGTGATGGGCCAGCGTCTGCAGGAGGCTCACACCAAGGTACGGGAACTCTCTACCGAGGAAGTGGAGCGGCGGGTTGCGCACACCGTCCTGCGTCTCGCCTCGCAATCGGGCAGGAAGGAGGAAGGCGGCATCCGGATCGACTTTCCCGTATCCAAGCAGGACATCGCCGAGATGACGGGCACGACGCTTCACACCGTCTCGCGGATCCTCAGCGCCTGGGAGGCCGCCGGTCTGGTGGAAGGCGGCCGGCAGAAGCTTCTGGTGAAGAATCCGCACCGCCTGCTGCTGATTGGTGACGGGCACGAACCGGGCCTGCTCGGATAGAGACCTCGCCGGCGATAGTCGCAGCGACCTTTTCGGACAAAAGCGCGAGTGAAACGCCATGCTCCCGCGCGGCGTCCGCAAGGGTGTGAAAGGCCGCAACCGGACACCCTATGCAATGCAGCCTGAGTTCGATGAAGACGCCGATCGTAGCCGGCCACCGGTGCATGATTTCGCCCACCGACAGCCCGGAAAACGCATCGTACTCCATAGCAAAGCCTCCCCATCCTAAGCTAGGCAGGCTAGAGTTCTACTCTCTAGCGGTCCTTGCGCGGGCTCAAAGACGCGGTTCTTTGCTGGCTCTAGAACGAGGCTCCCCAACCAGCGAGTCTCCCGATGAACGTCTCCCCGACCGGCCTGCACAAAGGCGGTATTCCGCGCGGTCTGGCGATCGACGGGCCGGCTCTCCTGTCCTACGGTTTTCGTCCGTTCTTTCTGGGGGCGGGGCTGTTTGCCGTTGCGGCGATGCTGCTTTGGATCGGAGCGCTAACCCAGGGGTGGGAGATCGGAGGCTCGCGCTATGGCGCGCTCAACTGGCACGCCCATGAAATGCTGTTCGGGTATGCGGGGGCGGCGCTTGCGGGCTTCATGCTGACGGGCATCCCCAACTGGACTGGGCGACTGCCCGTATCGGGAAGGCCGCTTTTGCTGCTCGTCCTCCTGTGGCTCGCAGGCCGGGCCGTCATGGTCGCGCCGGAGCAATTCGGCATCTATCCTGCCGCCGCGGTCGAGGCGGCCTTCCTGCCGGTGCTCGCCGGCATCGCGGGCCGCGAAATCATCACCGGGCGGAACTGGAAGAATCTCAAGATCCTGATGGCGCTCGCGGTGCTCTCGGGCGTCAATATCGCCTTTCACGTCATGGTGCTGATCGGGGAGAGCCCCATAGTCCTGACGCGGGCCGCGGTTGCAATTTTTGTCGCTCTGATCGCAGTTGTCGGCGGACGGATCGTGCCGAGCTTCACACGCAACTGGCTCAGCCGAGCGGGTTCAGTTCGCCTGCCCCATCCATATGACCGGTTCGACACCGTTGCCATCGTTGCCCTGATCGCGGCCTTGGCGTCATGGACGATCATCCCGCGCACATCAGGGACCGCAGCACTGGCGCTAGCCGCCTCGGGGCTGCAGCTGTGGCGGCTGATCCGCTGGCGCGGCCTCGACGCTGCGCGGGAGCCGCTTTTGGCTATCCTCCATGTCGCTTATCTCTTCATTCCGGTGGGCCTGACCGCCATTGCCCTTTCCGCGATGGGCTGGCTCGAGGCTCGCTCGACGCTCCATCTGCTGAGCGTCGGCGCAATAGGTTGCATGACGCTTGGCGTGATGACCCGGGCGACGCTCGGCCATACCGGCCGTCCGCTCCGGGCTTCAGCATGGACGGTCGCATCGTACCTGTCGCTGCTCACCGCGGCGATCATTCGGCCTCTCGCCGAGCTCTTCCCCGGCATCTACTACGAGATACTGGCCGTCGCCGGCGTGGCGTGGATCGCAGCGTTTGCAATCTTCTCCGTTGAGTATGGGCGGTATCTGCTCTTGCCAAGGGCGGCGGCAAGCTAGTCGCCAGATACGGCGAGGTAGACGACTTCCGAAGAGTGCCCTCATGATGAGTGCAAACGATCGATATGAGTGTGTGTGTCTAGGCGGCGTATTCCAAAGCAGACCCAGACGGAGGTTTGCACTCGCTCCTGCCAATTGTCGCCGAAACCGGAGAGGCACGCGGTCAAGTTCAGCGCTGCCAAGCCCCCAGCTTCGTCGCGCTTTAGTCGCGCCATCCGAACCGCCCAGAACGAATGGGGCCCTGTCGACGCCGGACCACCTGTTCAAGCGTGGCGTTGAACATGCAGAACTCGTACCGTTCCAAAGCCTCTATCTCCCGTTTCGTAATGACGAAATTCTCCTCCGCTTCGCCTTTGAACGTTGCGACAACGCGCCAAGCCATCCCGCGGGGATGTGGAGGCAGGGTTAGCAAGGCGCACTCTCGAACGAGAAGCACGGGGCTGCGCTCCTTTCGGCATCCGTCGTCGCTGATGTAGAGCGCGATGTCCATGTGTCTAGGCGAAGTCGCCGCCGCCAAAGTTGATGTGACCATTGCTCGACAACCGCACACACCGATACGGATGTTCCAGCAGCGGCGAAATTATCAACGTTCCCCCGTTACACGTAATGTGGGCTGAGTGCGCAGCCGCCTAGCACCGATACCGCATCTCCGCGTTCGGGGGGGCCAGACTGAATGGGAATGGGCAAGCTGACAGAACGCTGACTGCCGCGCTAACGGCGACATAACTCGCAGTCTGTTACATGAGACGCATGGTCCCGCGTTGCGGCGGACCTGCGCAGCCGGCGGCCTCTAACGAGGCTCCGGCGGCGCAGCTGTGTCGAGCTTGGGTGACTGGCCGTATCCTGCTCGCGTGCCGCGCGACGGATGCAAAATGGGCGAGAACGCTAGACGGGTTATGATCGTTTCCCGCTCTGGCGGCCGATCCCCTCAGTCGAGAACACGCTTATGCGGATTTCCGCCATCCTAGCGATCGTTGTCGCGTCCGTCGGCATGCAGCAGTAACCGCCTGGACAGAGACCAAAGGACCCATAACCAGGAAGTAGGTGAAGCACGGCTCCAATTCGGGTGTGGGACAACGTGGCTCCCCTGCCCATGTTCACCTCGATGATCTTTAGACTGCCCCACCGTAACTTGAGCTGTCTTGATCTAGGTCAAAGGCCGCCGCTAACAACTTTGGCAGGGTGCACAAGGCTCAAGAGAGCCATCGTTCCGGAGGGCCGATTCGGCAGCACACCATGACCACCACCATCAATGACACAGCCCATGCTCAGCCCGCGTCGACGGTCTCCACAAAGCTCGGACTTGGGGCGCTCACTGCCGTCGTAGTCGGATCGATGATTGGCTCGGGCGTATTCAGCCTGCCGCAGAACATGGCGGCCGGCGCAGCACCGCTAGCCATCATAATGGGTTGGGCGATAAGCGGCATCGGAATTCTAGCGCTGGCCTTCGTCTATCAGGGCCTCTCCGTGCGAAAGCCAGCGCTCGACGCGGGCCCCTATGCCTATGCCAAGGCCGGCTTCGGCTCGTTCATCGGGTTCAACAGCGCCTGGGGCTACTGGCTATCCGCCTGGATCGGCAATGTCTCCTACGCGGTGGTGATGTTCAGTGCCCTCTCGTATTTCTTTCCGCCCTTCGGCGAGGGCAATACCTGGCAAGCCATCCTCGGCGCTTCGGTTGTGCTGTGGCTTGTCCATGCGCTGATCCTGTCGGGGGTGCGAACGGCCGCTATGGTCAACCTGGTGACCACCATCGCCAAGATCGCGCCGCTCGTTCTCTTCATCATCCTCGCCATCGTCGCCTTCAAGGTCGATGTCTTTACTCTCGACTTTACCGGCGCCGGGAACGTCGACCTCGGCTCGGTGCTCGATCAGGTCAAGAGCACGATGTTGGTCACGCTCTGGGTCTTCATCGGCATAGAAGGGGCGAGCGTGATCTCCGGTCGTGCTGAACGTCGCTCTGACATCGGCATCGCAACGATGGCGGGCTTCTTCGTGGCCCTTGCCCTCTATGCACTGATCTCGCTGCTGTCGCTGGGCGTCTTGACCCAACCGGAACTTGCGGCGCTGAAGAATCCATCCATGGCGGGCGTGCTCGAATACATCGTTGGCCCGTGGGGGGCGATCCTGGTCAACATCACCCTCGTCGTCTCGGTGCTTGGCGCGTTTCTCAGCTGGAACCTGCTCGCCGCCGAAATCCCCCACGTCGCCGCCCGCGATGGCACCATGCCGCGCTTCTTCGGCGGCGAGAACAAGCGTGGCGCTCCGGCGACTTCGCTTTGGATCACCAACGGGCTGGTGCAGATATTCCTCATCGTCGCGCTGTTCGCCAACAGTACCTACACTGCGCTGTTCTACATCGCCTCCACGGCGATCCTCATCCCCTACGTCTTCTCGGGCGCCTATGCCGCCAAGCTTGCCATCACCGGCGAAGCCTATCGCCCCGGCGAAAACCGGACGCGCGATCTGGTCGCCGGTCTGGTTGCGACGACATATGGGGTCTGGCTGGTCTACGCCGCCGGCCCGACCTACCTATTCATGGCCGCGATGCTCTACGCTCCCGGGATCGTCTTCTACATCATGGCCCGGCGCGAGCGCGGCGAAAAGAGCTTCACCGCCATCGAGGCGCTGATCGCAACAGCGCTTGTCGTCGCCGGCCTTGCCGCTGCCTACCTCATCTGGAACGGGAGCATCAGCCCACTATGAACGCGATCGCGACTACGTCCACTGCCACGCTTGGTGCATTTTCCGAGGTGGGCCGGCTCCGCCAGGTGATGGTCCACCGGCCCGACCTCAGCCTGCAAAGGCTAACGCCGGACAATCGCGCGGCCCTCCTCTTTGACGACGTCCTCTGGGTCAAGAAGGCTCGCCAGGAGCACGACATCTTCGTTGACGCTATGCGCGAGCGTGGAGTGACAGTCCTTGATTTCGGCAACCTGCTCGGCGAGACGCTCGCCCTTGCCGAAGCGCGGCGATGGCTGCTCGATCGCCGGGCCAATGCCGCTGCGGTGGGTGAGGATCTGGTTGGCGAACTGCGCGGGTGGCTTGACGAGATGTCGGCAGTGGAGCTGGGACGATATCTGATTGGAGGCATTGCCCGCGCCGAGCTCCCCTTCACGCCGGCCGGTCTCGTGGGCCGGACCATGGACCCACAGGATTTTGTCCTGCCGCCCCTGCCCAACCAGATGTTCACCCGCGACAGCTCCTGCTGGATTCATGGCGGCGTGACCATCAATCCGATGTTCTGGCCGGCGCGCCGCCCCGAGGCGACCAACGTCGAGGCCGTCTACCGCTTCCACCCGCATTTCCGCGATGCGGAATTCGACACCTGGTGGGACGGTTCCGATGGGACCGGAATCGCCACGCTCGAGGGCGGCGACGTCATGCCGGTGGAGAACGGTGTCGTCCTGATCGGCATGGGAGAGCGGACCACGCCGCAGGCGGTGGCAACACTGGCCAAGCGCCTCTTCGCTAAGGGCGTCGCGACAAGGGTCATTGCCGCCCTGATGCCGCGCGACCGCTCCTTCATGCACCTCGACACGGTCTTCACTTTTTGCGACCGCGACCTCGTGACCATCTATCCCACCATCGTCGATCGTATCCGGACCTTCTCGCTCCGCCCCGGCACGGGACCAACGGGCATCGACATCACCGCCGAGAGCGAACCGTTCGTCCAGGTCGTACAAAAGGCGCTCGGCCTTGAACGGTTGCGTGTCGTCGCCACCGGGGGCGACAGCTATGAGGCCGAACGCGAGCAGTGGGACGACGGCAACAATGTGGTCGCCGTCGAGCCTGGCGTCGTCATCGGGTACGACCGCAATGTGTACACCAATACGCTGCTCCGCCGGGCGGGCATCGAAGTGATCACGGTCGCGGGTTCGGAGCTTGGCCGTGGGCGCGGTGGCGGTCATTGCATGACCTGTCCGATCGCTCGCGATCCCCTCTGAGACAAGGAAGGTCTTCGCCATGCCGATCAATCTTCGCGGCCGCAGTCTGCTCACGCTCGATGACTACTCGCCGAGCGACATCCGCTACCTCCTCCGGCTGGCTGGTGAGCTCAAGGCTGCCAAACTGGCCGGCACCGAGCGGCAACGACTGACCGGGCGAAACATTGCCCTGATATTCGAGAAGGATTCGACCCGTACTCGTACCGGCTTCGAAGTTGCGGCCTACGATCAGGGCGCTCACGTCACCTATCTTGGGCCAACCGGCAGCCAGATCGGCCACAAGGAATCGATGAAGGATACCGCTCGTGTGCTCGGCCGCGTCTATGACGCGATCGAGTATCGTGGCTTCGGTCAAAAGACCGCCGAGGAACTCGCCTCCTACGCCGGCGTGCCGGTCTACAATGGGCTCACCGACGAGACACATCCGACCCAGACGCTCGGCGATTTCATGACCATGCGCGAGTTCACTCATAAGCATCTGTCCGGGCTCGCGGTGACGTTTCTTGGCGACGGACGGAACAACGTCGCCCGCTCGCTCGCTGTCGGCGCCGCCAAGGTCGGCATCGACATGCGTATCGCCGCGCCACGCAGCCTCTGGCCGGACGCGCCTTTCGTCGAGCATCTTCGAGCGCTCGCCAAGGAAACGGGCGGCCAACTGACGGTCACCGAGGACGTCGGCGAAGCCGTGCGGGGCGCCGATTTCCTCTACACCGACGTCTGGCTGTCGATGGGCGAGGACGAGGCTGCATGGGCCGAGCGCATTCGCGAACTCACACCCTATCGCGTCACTCGTGATGTCATGGCAGCGACCGGCAACCCACACACAAAGTTCATGCACTGCTTGCCGGCCTTTCATAACGCAGAAACTGAGGTTGGCGCCGACATTGCCAAGCGCTTCGGGATCGACTGCATGGAGGTCACTGACGAAGTGTTCGAATCCCCAGCATCAATCGTGTTCGACCAGGCGGAGAACCGCATGCACACGATCAAGGCGATCCTCGTCGCCACGATCGCCGGGTGACCGTCATGCGCATCGTCGTGGCCCTCGGCGGCAACGCCCTCCTTCGACGCGGCGAGTCCCTCTCGGCCGAAACGCAGCGCACTAATGTCCGTCGCGCCGCAGCCTCGCTCGCCGAGCTGATCGCGGCCGGCCATCAGCTTGTCGTCACCCATGGCAACGGCCCCCAGGTCGGCCTTCTCGCCCTCCAAGCCGCAGCTCAGAAACCCGACGAAGCCTATCCTCTCGATATCCTCGGGGCGGAGACCGAGGGCATGATCGGGTACCTGATCGAACAGGAGCTGGAGAATGCGCTGCCGGAGGGACCGAGGGTCGCAACGTTGCTTACGCAGGTGGAGGTCGATCCGACCGACTCGGCTTTCCGCAATCCGACAAAGCCAGTTGGCCCAGTCTATGACAGAGACGAAGCGGAGCGTCTCGCCGTGGCACGGGGCTGGAGCGTTGCGCCGGATGGCGACAAATTCCGCCGCGTCGTGCCCTCGCCACCGCCCACGCACATTCCGGACCTCGATGTCATCCGCCTGCTACTAGACGCGAATGTGATCGTGATCTGCGCCGGCGGCGGCGGAATTCCAGTCGTCCGGCGTGCCGACGGAAGTCTGGTCGGCGTACAGGCCGTGATCGACAAGGACCGCACGGCGGGCCTGCTTGCGCAGGAAATCGGTGCAGATGCTCTTTTGCTGCTGACCGACGTCGACGCAGTCTATTTCGACTGGGGCACGCCTATCCAAAAAGCAATACGCCGGGCCACACCTGCTACAATGCGGCAACGGAACTTCGCGGCCGGATCGATGGGGCCAAAGGTGGAGGCCGCCTGCACCTTCGCCGAACTGACCGGCGGAATTGCCGGCATTGGCCGTTTGGACCAGGCCCTTGCCATCCTGGAAGGCCGCGACGGCACGCAGGTTGTCCGGGGAACTGAACGGCCATCAGGCATTGAATAGGGAGCCGGCAGCGGGGGCCTTGGCCGAGCACCTCGTCCGAGATCAACCCCTCCTGTTGGGTGTGTCGCCGACGATGGTGGCTGGGGATCAACCGGCTCACAAAACCGCTTCGAGGGCGAGGAGCATAGGGTTGCGATCACAGCGGGCTGGCGTTTACCGGAGTTTGCCTCACCATCGGCAACGGGCTTGCTAGCTCCTTGGAGGGCTTCACCTTGGTCAAAGATGGCATCGGCATGAACGGCGATCCGCTTTCCTCCGCCCTGCCCGACCCTACCCTTCTCGATGCCGACGTGGTTGCGCGTTCCCTCGGCAGCGAAGCGGTGGATGGATTGACTGCGGCGGTGGCAGCGCGGCGATTGGCACAATATGGCCCGAACGAACTTCGGCCGGTGGCGAAGCCGCCGACCTGGTTGCGCATGCTGAAGCAGTTCCACGACCCGCTCGTCTATCTGCTGCTCGCTGCCGCCGGAGTTGCCCTTTTCGCATGGGCTATCGAGGGCCGCGAGGGCATGCCGGTGGAGGCGATGGTGATCGCGGCGGTGGTTCTTCTCAATGCCCTTCTCGGCTACGTGCAGGAAGGCAAGGCAGCCGACGCCGTCGCATCACTCGCAAAGATAACGGCCTCAACGTCGTCGGTGGTACGCGACGGTAATCGGCGACGCATCCCTAGTGCCGAACTTGTTGCCGGCGACCTGCTGGTGCTGGACGAAGGGGACGCCGTGGGCGCTGATGCGCGGCTGGTGCAGGCTTCAGCACTGCGCGTGCAGGAGGCCTCGCTGACCGGCGAAAGCGAGCCTGCGCTGAAGGACGCAGCTACGCTCACCGAGCCGGCGCCGCTCGCGGAGCGCTTCTGCATGGTTTTCCGGGGCACATCGGTCACCCAGGGTAATGCTATTGCAATAGTGACGGCCACCGGAATGCGCACGGAGATGGGCGCGATCGCGAGCATGCTGGAAGCTACCCCTGAGGAGCCGACGCCGCTGCAGCGGGAAATAGCACATGTCGGGCGGATGCTCGGCATCGCAGTGGTCGCAATCGCGGTGATCGTGGTCGTCACCATCCTGCTGCAATCGAGTGTCCGGAGCGCCGACGACTTCGTGACCGTGCTGCTGCTTGGGGTCTCGTTGGCGGTCGCGGCGGTGCCGGAAGGCTTGCTCGCTATCCTGTCGCTGGTGTTGGCGCTCGGCGTGCAACGAATGGCGAAGCGGAATGCCTTGGTAAAGAAACTCTCCTCGGTTGAAACGCTGGGGTCCGCCTCAGTCATTTGCTCGGACAAGACCGGCACGCTTACACGCTCCGAAATGACCATCGAGCGCGTCGTCACCGCATCAGGCGGGAGCCGGATTACCGGCATCGGATACGCGCCCGTCGGGTCCGTGGAGGCGGAGGGCGTCGGGCCTCTCAGTGGCCCGCAACGGGCTGAGCACATCGTGGCGCTGAGCGGCGGCAGCCTCGCCAACAATGCCGACCTGCACCAAGGGGAGGATGGGCGGTGGGAGATCGAAGGCGATCCAACCGAAGCGGCATTCTTGGTGGCGGAACGCAAGCTCGGCGTCACGGAGCGTCGCCAGCGGCGTTTCCTCCGTGTCGGCGAGATCCCGTTCACGTCAGACCGGAAACTGATGTCGACCATCGAGCGTGATCACGAGCAGGATGATGCCCTGGTCGTCATTACCAAAGGCGCTCCGGACGTGTTGATCGAGCGCTGTACCAGGGTCCGGGTCGGCATGGAGGTGCTGCCGCTCCATGACGAGCGCAGGAGCCGGGTTCGGGCGGACGTCGAACGGTTATCGGACGAGGCCCTAAGGGTTCTTGCCGTTGCCTACCGGCCCATCGAGGAGCGAGATGTCGGGAAAAGCGAGGAGGAACTGGAGCGTGACCTGATCTTCGTTGGCGTCGTTGGCATGCTCGATCCGCCACGCGAGGAGGCAGCGGTTGCTATTCGGAAGGCCCACCGAGCAGGCATCCGCGTGCTGATGATTACAGGAGATCACCCTCGCACGGCTGGTCGTATCGCCGCCCAGTTGGGCATTGCCGAAGTCGGCGCCAGGGTACTTACCGGTCCTGAGCTGGATGACCTCGACGATGCAGCGTTTGCCCGCGCGACGCGTGAGGTTTCGGTCTTTTCCCGCGTCGCCCCTGTCCACAAGCTTCGCATCGTGGACGCGCTACAAGCCGATGGCCAAGTAGTGGCCATGACCGGCGATGGCGTCAACGACGCTCCTGCCCTCAAGAGCGCCGATATCGGAGTTGCCATGGGCATTGCCGGGACGGAGGTAAGCAAGGACGCTGCAAAGATGATCCTTGCGGACGACAATTTCGCGACCATCGTCGTTGCGGTGCGTGAGGGTCGCGTCATCTTCGACAACATCCGCAAGTTTCTGCGCTACATGCTGTCGTCCAACATGGGGGAGGTGCTGACGGTCTTTCTTGGCGTCGTCTTCGCCGGTGTGATCGGACTTGGGGTCGGGCAGGACCAGGCAGTGGTCCTGCCGCTGCTGGCGACGCAAATCCTCTGGGTTAACCTCATAACCGACTCCGGGCCGGCGCTCGCCATGGGCGTGGACCCGGAAACCGACGACGTCATGGCGCGGCCGCCGCGTCGCCGTAACGATCGCGCCATCGACGGGAGGATGTGGGTTTCGGTATTCGGTTTGGGACTGGTGATGGCCGTGGCTGTGCTTGCCACCATCGATCTCTATCTGCCAGGGGGCATGATCGAGGGCTCGCGCAGCCTGGATCAAGCCCGTACCGCAGGCTTCACGGTCCTGGTGTTCGCGCAACTATTCAATTGCTTCAATGCGCGCTCCGAAACCAGCAGCGCCTTTCGGAATTTCCTCGCCAACCAATGGTTATGGGGCGCTGTTGCCCTGTCGTTCTTCCTGCAGCTGGCGGTGGTGAATATCGGGGCGTTGAACGTTGCCTTTGGCACGGTGCCGTTGACCCTCGATCAGTGGCTGGTCTGCCTGCTGATGGGAAGCGTGGTGCTCTGGGTCTCGGAAGCGTCTAAATGGGTCCAACGGCGCCGGAGCCGACTGCCTTTTGCCTCGACCCGGCCATCGCACTAAACGATCACTAACCCGGTGACGCAAATACGGGAAAGCCCAACGCGCGTCCGGGCGGAGGCGCTTTCTTCATAAGAAGCACGGGGGCCGTCGCACAGCCCAGCAATAATCATTTTTGGCGGTGCAGGCGGCCTTTTGAGCAGCCGGAACCGTTGCCGGTTACTCAGGCTCGAGGCACCAGTTCCCCCTGCTGATGCCCCCCAAGTCGATGATCCCCGTTCGGGTGCTTGGATCGCCTCTTGCTCACCCGCCACGCCCGCGTGCGCTGCTGCTCAAGCGGACCGCCACTACGGGTACAGCACGGCCAAACACGTCGTAGTGTGCTCTCCTACCGTCGCACTGGGGTGCGGTAGCCTACCAAAGGACACGCTTGATCTTCAATCGGGCCTCAGATCGCACTGTCTTGCGAGCCCAAGAGAACTCCGGTCGACACCTTCGCTACTTGGCGGCCGGATAGAGCACTTGGGACGAACAGGGCATGCACCAGCGCACCTTCACCAGTTCGCGAAAGCCTGCCTGGATACGGTTCCCGGCACCCCTAGGCCGTTAGGACGGGCGCGAAACCACCACCAGGGGTTCGGAAATTGGTCGTCTGCCCCTGGTAGAGGCGTGCAGCCGCAAGCAACACTCGCCCGCTGTAAGTGTACAGCCGGACGTCCATCTTGCGGGGGACCCGCTCGCCGTCGAGTTCGATCATCCGCTCACCCGGCGGGGCGAAGGATTGGGCGACGTAGCTGCCTCGGACGATGTTGGCCCAAACCCCTTTGGTGGACCTTGTCGCCGCGATAGACCGCCTTGCTACCGTGACCAGAGGTCGGCTTGAAGAACAACCCCTTCCGTTCGGCCCAGAACACATCGGCATTTTCGGAGGTGACCAACCGGGTCTCGGGAACACCCGCGAGCGCTGCGACGTCGGCTGCCTCGAGCCCCCACCGCGCCAGTGCTTCGCGATCTGACAGCAGCACAAGGTTACGCTTGTCGGCAAAGAGCGCGTGGTTATGCGGGTTGGGCGTAACGACGACCGACCCGTCCTCATAGGCCTGTCGGATCGCCAGATGCTCAGGCAACCCTAGCGAGAAATCCACCAGCCGATTGTAGACGAGGTCGATGTCCCTCCCGGCCACACGGAGCACTCCGCCGGAGTAGCTCAGCTCTGAAGGATCGGCGATGACGGCGTCGATGCCTGCGCGGAGAAGCAGTTGCCTCGCCAGCACGAACTCAGGATAGAGATACTGTTCGCCGGGTCGATCATCGATGATCGCAATGCGCCGTAGCTCGGCAACGCCACGCTGTCGACGCCACTCGCTCCGGAACATCTCGACAACGGCAGATTCGAAGGTGTCGGTCTTGCGCAGATCGAAGCCCACTTCGACTTCGGCGCAACAGGCGCGCTGCGCCCGGGCGAGCATGGCATTGAGGAAGGCACCGCCGGCGTTAGTGTTGACCTCGATCAGCTTTGGACCATCGGGGCCCAGGTGGAAGTCATAGCCCATGAAGGCCCCGATCGGTCCGTGATCGGCCGCCGCGATCGTGGGTGCCACGCTCAGTGCCGCCTTGCGATACTCAGGAAGGCCGGCCGCCGCCTCGATGGCTGAGACGATCCTGCCCATCCCGGCCAGGTCTTCGGATGGCAGGAAGACCGGGACGTTGGAGAACAGGTGCGGCCGCGTCGCGACAAGGTCGTCACAGAACTTGGCATCACCAGTCTCGTGCCCCGCCGCCTCGCGCAGAGCCTCGCGATCGAGCGTGATGCAGAAACAGCTGCGATTGAGGCGGTCCGACACAAGGCGAAGCAGTTGTGCGGGGTCGTGCGCTGCGGTCGTTTCCATGCGGCAAAGCCTCGTGCTTCTATATGCGGCGCAGGATGTACTCCACCCTCTCGTCGGGAGGCAATGGCGGCACTGTCTCAAGAGGCAAGCCGAGAGACCGATAAACCTCGATCAGCAACTCATGGATCCGGCGTTGGGCGCCGGTGTCCTCGGTCCGCGCGTAATCCCTTGCAAGCGGCAGCAGATCGAGGACGAACACCCTCCGGTAGGAGGCGGTCTTCAGCGCCTCGACTAGTTCGGGCTCAGGTTCAAGCGTGAGAAAGCGATAGTATGCCAGCGCATCGGGCAGCGCGCGGTCTAGGAAGCATACCTCGTTCGGATCGAGGCTTCGTTCCTGCTCGATCTGCATCTGCAGAACGCCCTTTTGGAACTCGCGCTGGTTGGCTCTTATCTCGGCGACCGTCTTGCCCGTAACGCGCTGGGTGTCGATGAAGTGCCGCGCGTGCTCGATCGTGGTGCGATAACCACGTCTGGCGAGCAACTCGATGGTCGTCGTCTTGCCGGAACTCGGTCCGCCGGTGATCACGTACCAGTTTGTCATGCGCGGCAGACTGACACGCTGGAGTGATCGCGCACTTGATCGACGTCAATTGGCGGAGCGCGCACAGTGTTAGTCTGAACCAAATCTCTTTCCAATCCCGGGAGGCACGCATGGGCAGCTATGCGAAATACGCCGAGACAAGTGGTCTGATCGAGGCGTCCCCGACGGCGATCTATGAATTCCTCGACGACCAGTCGAACCTGTCGGCGCACATGCGCCAGTCGTCGGGCATGATGCTGGGCTCTTCCATGGACATCCATATGGAGCCCGATCACACGCGGCACGTCGGTTCGAAGTTCGGATTCGCCGGCCGCATTCTCGGCATTCCGCTGTCCGTGGAGGAAGTCGTCACCGGCCGGGAACCGCCCGTCAGCAAGGCCTGGGAGACGACCGCGGAACCGCGTCTTTGGGTGATCGGCCGCTACATGATGGGATTCGAACTCGCGCCAACGGCAGAAGCTGGCACGACATTGCGGGTCTACATCCGCTACGACTTGCCGGCCGGAGGCTTCACGCGCCTTCTGGGCCGCGTCTTCGGGGGCATGTATGCAGCCTGGTGCACGCGCCAGATGGTGGTGGACGCGCAAAAACACTTCGACCGCCAGCCAGTGAAGCCGCTGAAGGTAGCTCATCACTGATCCTGCCGCGTCAGCCTGTCCGGATGCCCTCCAGACGCGTGCGCTTCAGCAGCAGCGCATTGATCGCCACCAGCGCCGAACTGCCGGACATTGCCAATGCGGCAACCTGCGGGCTCAGGAGGAACGGGTAGAACACCCCCGCAGCGATCGGGAAGGCGATGAGATTGTAACCGGTGGCCCACCACAGGTTCTGGTGCATCTTGCGTAACGTAGCCTTGGATAGCGCCATGGCTCCAACGACGTCGTAGGGGTCGCTCCTCATCAGCACGACGTCGGCGCTCTCGATCGCAACATCGGTGCCGGCACCAATGGCGAAGCCGACATCGGCCTGGGTCAGAGCGGGTGCGTCGTTCACCCCGTCGCCGACCATTCCGACTTTGAGACCCTGGCTCTGCAACTCCTTGATCTTGTCCGCCTTCTGCCCGGGCAACACGTCGGCAAGGATGATGTCGATGCCGAGCAGACCCGCTATCCGCTTGGCCGTGCCGGCATTGTCACCGGTGAGCATGGCGATGCGAACGCCAAGCTCGTGCAGTTTGGCAATTGTTGCTGCCGATGTCGGCCGCGGCGCATCCGCCACCGCGACAAGACCCACGAGTTGGTTGGCTCGGGCGACATAGGTCACGGTGTGCCCTTCACCCTTCAGGACCTCAGCGCGCTCGCCCAGTTCGCCCATGTCGACGGCGTTTTCGTCCATCAACCGCCGGTTGCCCACCAGTATTGCCGCATCGTCAACCTGGGCACTGGCGCCGCGACCTTCCATGTAGTGGAACCGGCTGAGCCTCGGCAGGGAAAGCCCGGCGGCGCGCTCCAGGATGGCAAGGGCAATTGGATGGTCGGAATTCTGTTCGACCGCGGCGGCGAGGGCGAGAAGCTCGTCTTCGGCGACGTCAGCGGCAGGAACGAGATCGACGACCTTCGGCTGGCCCATGGTGAGTGTGCCAGTCTTGTCGAAGACGATCACGTCGAGCTTGGTCGCCTCCTCGAGTGCGGCGGCATTCTTGAACAGGATGCCGTTGGCGGCGCCGAGGCCGGTTCCGACCATGACGGCCATCGGAGTCGCTAGCCCCAACGCATCGGGACAGGCAATCACAAACACGGTGATGGTGAGCGTCAGGGCGAACAGCAGCGGCTGGCCCAACAGCCAGAACCAGATCGCGAAAGTCGCAAGGCCGATAACGATGGCGGCGAGAACGAGCCACTGTGAGGCTCGGTCCGCCAAAAGTTGCGCCGGCGCCTTTGAGTTCTGCGCCTCTTGCACGAGCTTGACGATCTGGGCCAGCGCCGTATCAGCCCCAACCTTGGTCGAGCGATATCGCAGCGTACCGCTCTTGTTGATCGTTGCCCCGATGACCTGGTCGCCGACGGTTTTGGTCACCGGCAGCGACTCGCCCGTCAGCATCGACTCATCGATCGTCGACTCCCCTTCCACCACCTCTCCATCGACCGGCAGCTTGTTGCCCGGCCGCAGAATGACGATGTCGCCGACCTGCAGCTCGGACGTCGCCACCTCGATCTCCCGCCCGTCGCGGAGGATTGTCGCCTTGGGCGGCGCGAGGTCGAGCAGCGCGCGGATCGCGGCCGAGGCCCCCGCCCGGGCGCGCATCTCCAGCCAGTGACCCAGCAGGATGAAGACCAGCAGAACCGCCACAGCCTCATAGAACTGCTCACCATCGAACAGGAAGGTCGAGCCAACGCTGAACAGGTAGCCTGTGCCGACGCTGAGCAGCACCAGCACGGCCATGTTGAGGACGCCGTTGCTAAGAGCGCGAACGGCCGCGACGACAAACGGCCACACGGGGTAGAGGATCGCCCCGCTCGCGAGGATAAACATGGTGATGTCCATGCTGAGCCCGAACGGCGGCTCGAACAGTGGCGGCGCCAGCCCCATGGGATCGAGCGCGAAGATCGGGATTGTGAAGATTAGGCTCACGATGAACCGGTTCCGCATGTCGCGGACCATGTCGTCCATGCTCATGCCGCCACCGTGGCCCATCTCGTGAGCCATGGCGTCGGGGGTCGGAGCAGTAGCCTTTGGACCCACCGGCACAGCGTGAACGTGCTCGCCATGAGCCTCATGCTCGGGGTGGTGTTCGGCGGACCTCATCGCCAGCGTTTCGTTGGGTACGCAGATGTGTCGCGGCACCACTTCCCCGCGACAATGAAAACCGCAGGCGCGGATCTGTTCGACCAGCCGCTCCGGGCCGGTGACCTTTTCATCATAGGAGATGCTCGCCGAGCTCGATCCGGCGTTGATCGCGACGCCGTGCACCCCCGTGAAGCCTGCCAGTCGCTTTTCCACGGCGGCGAAGTCCAGGATGCTGAGCAGGTCGTCGACTTCGAGGGTGACGGTTTTCATGCTTCTGCCTCAGGTCAGGTAGCCGAAGGTCGACATCATGCCGGCCGCCATGTGGTAAAGATGGTGGCAGTGGAAGGCCCACTGCCCCGGGTTGTCGGCATCGACCGCGATGGTCACCGAACGCATCGGCGGGATCAGCACTGTGTCCCGCATCGCACCGGCCAAGTGCTGCCCATCGATGGCCACGACCTGGAAATGGTGGCCATGCAGGTGCATCGGGTGCGCCATCATGCTCATGTTGCTCATCTTGAGCTCGACCCGGTCGCCCTCGTCGACAAGGATCGGCTCGTTGAGAGTGAGGCCCCACTTACAAGCGGCCATGTCGCCATTGAGCAGCATCTCGTAGGACTTGCCCGCTGCCCGCTGTGCCAATGGCTTGGCCGCCCGCAGTTGCGACTCCAGTTCAAGATCGAGCACCGGCCCGTTCTGCTCGCCCGATGCAGCGACTCTTGCCACCTCGGCGCCGCTTGGTTTGAGGATGATGCCGGTGCGCTGCAGCGCGTCTTCGCGCAGGGCGAGGATCGGGAACGAGCGGTTCCCGGCCGGCAGCGTCAGCCGCACGTCGATCCGCTGTCCCATGCTCATCGGGAAGCGGCTGCCTTTGACGGGCACGATGTCCTCGCCGTCCACCGCGATCAGTTCGCCCTCCAGTTCGCCTAAGTCGATGGTGAATGCCGTCGCGGTCGCGCCATTGATGATGCGCACCCGCACCCGGCCGCCGCGCTCCACCTCGACCACTTCCGGGTCATCCAGCGTGCGGTCATTGGCGAGATACGCGTCGTACTCGATATCGTTGAGGTCCATCGCCATGGTGCCCGGGGACATGTCCATGCCGCCGTTACCGCCGTGATCCATGCCTGCCATGGCATCGGTTGCCGGACCACCAGTGAGGCCGGCCAGCAACTCGTCCGGCGTCTTGAACGAGAAGTCGTGCAACAGCACCACCACCTCCTGCTCGTCCCGCCCGTCGTCGTCCGTGTCCGCAACGATCAGTGGCGCCGCCAGCAGAGCCTGTTCCTGAAGGGTGTGGGCGTGCATCCAATGCGTACCGGCCTTACCGACGGGAAAGGCGTAGCGCCTCTCTTCACCAGCGGCGATCAACGGGCTCGGGGCGTCGGGCACCCCGTCGTTCGGCCAGGGTGGCGTTAGCCCATGCCAATGGATGATGGTGCTTTCATCGGTTTCGTTGCGCAGCAACACATTGAAGGTATCGCCGGCGCGAAACCTGAGGCCCGTCGAACCATCGGCCTGCTGCAGTCCGAAAACGCTTGCGGACTTGCCATTCACTTCGATGCTGCGGCGGACCATGCTCAGCGACTTCATGGCGGGTGACTGTGCTCCGAGCGTGGGCCGGATCAGGGTGGGTGGCAAAGCCAGCGCTGCCGACCCGGCGAGCAATCCCGTGAGCAATTCGCGACGTTTCATCGTTGTCTTCCTTTGAAAGTGATGAGGTTGCGGCTTCAGTGCTCCGCGGTGGGCGCTGAAGCCGCCAAGTCGTGCAAAGACCTCGAAAAGGGCGAGCAGGCCCTGCAGCCGGCCCGTCTCAGAGCCCGCGCGCCGCGACGGCGTTATGGACTGCGGCCACAATCGTACCAGTGAGGATACCGAAGGCGAGGCTGAAGAAGATGCCTTCCAGCCAGGCCTGCGGCGAGGTCACAGCAGCGAGCGTGAACAATGCCACCCAAGCATGCGTTGCCTGGAGGCCGGGGAAGAGCAGGCCTACCAGGGCGCAAAGCACGAACAGCACGATTAGTGCCACGCCAGCAGCGACGGCCAGCCCCAGCGGTGACAGCGTGCGTCTGTTTGCGATGTCGGTCATGGCATGGCTTCCTCAACAGGGGTCTCGGGCTCGCCCACGTCCTTCTGCATCTGCTGCATCATCTGCATCATGTCCATTTGCATCATCTGCATTGACCGCATCATCTCCATCATTTGCATCTGCGGTGAGCCGCCCGCTTCGGGCTGCATCATGCCGCCCATCCCACCGTGCATCTGCTGCATGAGTTGCATGTGCATCTGCATCATTGCCATCATGTGCATTTGCATCATCGGCATCGCGGGTCCCCCCGCGCCTTGCTGCATCATGCCCATCATGTCCGGGCAGCGGCTCATCGCGCTGCCGGCAGGTGGAGCTGCGAGTTGAGCCGCGTCGCCTGCCGGGGCCTCAACCACGGCGGGAGGGGGGTCGCCGCCTTGGGGGTGATGCGGGTCGGTTTGGGCGATGGCAGGATTGGCGAGGCCAAGGAATAGCGCCGCGACGACTAGGGGCTTGATGACACGCATGGGTCTTCTCCCTTTGCGTTGTGCTGAAATGAAGGGTTGTGACGAGACGCCAAGCAGAGCCAGGGCTCTGGTAGGCGACATCGACGGCCGCAGAGGCCGCGGATTTTCAGTCGAGGTCGCGGGGGGGATGGCGATTGACGAGCGGATCGAGCCCTTTGAGGCATCGCGCTTCAGCAGTGGTCCAGGCGCGGGGCGGGCAATAGGCGAAGCCAGGGGCACCGACGGGCGCGACGAAGGCACTACAACTTGCGCCGGTGCAATGCGCCACGCTTGAGCAGCAGTCGGCGAGCCGGTCGCCGCATGACTCTTGCATACAGGCGTCGTGGGGGCTCGATGCGTGGTGGACACCGGCCATGTCGTGCAGTTCAACGGACGTGACGGGCAATGCGGCATTCGCAACAGAGCCGTAGCCAAGCGCCACCGCCAGGCTGAAGATCAGCACCGTCGCCAAAACTCGGATTTCATCGCTCAACCGGGTCATGCTCACACCATGAGGCTATCCTAAGAGGTGTCCTTGATCGAAATCAAAGCCGCGTCAGGTGTCGACGCCGCACCTTTCGGGAGGAGGCGGCTATCGCACCAAACTAGTGCGGTTGATGAAGGAGGCTGGGCCAGCGTGCATACGCGCTTCTTCTTCATCGGAGAGGATTCTCATGCGTGAATCTCGTTCTTCACCAGCCGTCGGGCGTCACAGGGCCACCAAACCACCAACGCAGTTTCGTCAGCCGGACAATTGTCCCGTCCCGGTGTGCCCCACTATCGTGATGTACGAGCAAGAGCTGAAACGGCATCGAGCCTCCGAATCCAGGCTGCAGCAGGCCGTTCTCCGTGAAAACGAACTGTTGCGTCAAAAAGACGAACTGATCCTGCAGAAGGACGTCTTGGCCAAGGAGTCCGAGCATCGTTTTCTGACGGATTGCAGCTAGTCAACAGCCTGCTAACGTCACAAAGCCGGAGCATCAAGAACCCTGAAGCGGCGGCGCAGTTGACCATGGCCGCCAACCGAGTTGCGACGCTTGGGCGCGTTCATCGGCATCTCCATACGTCGGATAGGCTCGAAAGCGTCGAGTTCAAGCAATACCTCGAAGAGCTGTGCGACGATCTTGCTGAAGTGGCGTCCAGTGAGTTTGCGGAGCGATTCCTAAGCGCTGAGGGAGCGGAACTAGAGATACCTAGGGGCGCGGCCATGCCCCTCGGATTCATCGCCAGCGAATTGATCACCAATTCGATCAAGTACGCGAAGGGCAAGATTACTGTCAGCCTGCAAGCGATGCCGAACGGGGACGCGGCTCTTTCAGTCTCCGATGATGGCCCCGGCCTGCCGGAGGCATTTGATCCTGCAGCGACCAACGGGTTGGGTATGAAGATCATCGCTGCATCGGTGAGACAGATCCACGGCGAACTGAAGATCGCCAAGGGAGACAATGCGACAGAACGTTTGGGCCGTCTCGACCCGTGCAATAGCAATCGATGCGGCTGGATGAACGCCCGGTGCGTTTTTGAGCAAGATCAATACCCTCCCCAGGATTATCGGCTCTGCTTTGGAAAAGGAGAAAGCGGATGACCACCGAGCATCTTCCCCATCTGCCAGAGGCAAGAATAGGACACGTCAGCCGCGTGCGTCTGGAGCGCTGCCCTCAGGTACACTGCGTCAACGGTGATCCGGCCACCGGCTATGAACTGACGCTGCCACTCGACCGGGACGGAGAGATCGACCCCTTGGTGTTGGCACGCGACCCGACCCTATGTCAGGTCCGACGCTTCCAAGAGGATCATCCCGATCTCACCGGCAGTCTCGTGCGCAACGCCGATGGCGCCTGGGTCCTTCGTTACGGCAGTGACCAGGAGGCGCGATACGACCGTTTTGCAGACTCCAGTCGCTTCCGCGCCAACAATTTGATCGACGTGCTCGAGGGCGGTCAGATCTGGACGTATCGCATTATGTCCATCAGGCCCGTCTGAGGAATGCGCATCTACGTGCTGTTCGCCCATCCAGAGTTGGATAGCTTCAACGGCCAACTGGCTAACGCTTATTGTTCCGCCGCAGTCCGTAGCGGTGGCGAAGTGCGTCGCCAAAACCTCTTCGAACTCGACTTCGACCCCATCCTCCGTCACGGCTACCGACGCGTCCAGCCGCTCGAGAACGATTTGGTTTCGGCTCAAGCCAACCTGGATTGGTGCGAGCGCTTCGCTCTCTTTTATCCCGTCTGGTGGGGCAACGTCCCTGGCCTGCTAAAGGGCTTCTTCGATCGGGCGTTGTACTCCGAGATTACGTACCGGTACGATGTGACAGACCCGTCCTGGAGCAAGTTGCTCGCCGGCCGCTCGGCCGATGTGATTACCACTTCGGATGCATCCTCTGCCTGGCTCAGGCGGCAGTACCGCGACAGCGACATCAACGCAGTGTGTCGGGCCACACTTGAGTTCTGCGGAATGAGACCCGTTCGGGTCACGCGTGTGGCCGGCGTCAAGGACCTGAGCCCGAGCGAGCGAGAGGGCTGGCTGGTCCGGGTCGCCGAGCTTGCCTGACTGGCTCAATTGCCTGCGCAACGGTTGGGTGAATGGGCCAGGCGGCAAAGAGACGCTGCAGCGCAACTGTCCTCGTGTGCTCAGCACCAACCGTCCGAGGTTCCGTGCGAAACGCGTTCCAGGGTCTTGTCCTGACCAAACAACGTGACCCTCTCGAAGAGCCGGGCGACGATCAGATCGTCCGAAACGAGTTCTGCTGCCACATTGTAGGTCTTGCCGTCGTCGGGATTGTAGAACCTGCCGCCGCCCCAGAGGTTGTCGCCGAGCGGTCTTAGCGCTGTAATGATGGTCATGCCGCAGAGTTGGCGATCGCGCAGCGCCGGATCCGGATTCTTCCGATCCAGCACCAGGTCGCCGGCTCTGTCGCGGGGAACTTCAGCCACAAGGTCCGACCGCAAAGCAGATTGCGGCAGGAATAGACTTCAAGAGCGACCTTCTTGTCGAACAGCCACACACCGGGAGGGATCGCCGCCGACCCTGCCACGCTGGGAGCCACCGTCAGCAAACACAGGAAGAGTGCCAGCAGACGAGCAGCTGGGTGACGACCAAGAAGCGATCTCAGCTGCGCTTTGAGCACTCCGCCAAGGAAACTGTTGCCTCCACCATCTCCTGAACTGCCATTTCCATGACCGTTGCCAAACGACGATAGCCCCGTTGCCGAACTCGCTTCCACCCGGCCGGATCGAGTCCAGCGGAAGGTGCGGCGGCGTTCCGGATCAGATGACGCGCATCAGCATCAGGATGACGACCACGATGAGGATCGCCCCGAGCACACCGACACCGCCATGGCCGAAGCCGTAACCATAGCCACCGAAGCGACCGCTGAAGCCGCCCAGCAGAAAGATGATCAGAAGTATTACAAGTATCAGGCCGATAGACATAATTGAGTCTCCATCTGGAAGGAACAGGACCGCAATTCCCCGGCAGCGGCTTCAACGCCTGGAAAGTTAGGCGGTGGAGTTGGGCTCGCTTTGACTCATGTCAATTGTGTCCAGAGAGCTTCTGCGACCCACGCGAGCTCGCTGACCTGCGGAATTAGTCCTTGAGGCTCCGATCGGTCATTGTCGCCCGTTCTCTCAACGCAAATGCCGACCCGGGACTTGTTCTAGATCAATTCGCCGGGCCGTTGCGTCTGCTAGCGGTCAATTGGCCACGAGCGCGAAGGACATCGCGCCGCCGCCGACAGTGCATGAAGGACTGAACAAACAGGGAACCGAAATGGGAACATTGGGAAGACTAGGCCTTGCGGGCCTCGCATTGTCCGGAGGTATCTGGGGCACGGCAGCGCTGGCCGCCGAGGCCACATCGACTGTGAATGTGCGCTCTGGACCCGGCACGGGGTATGCGATCGTTGACACCTTGAGCGCCGGCGAAGCCGTTGACATCGACCGTTGTGTCAGTTCCGGGTGGTGCTACGTGCAAAAGGACGGGCCGAATGGCTGGGTCTCGGCCCGCTACCTGACCGAGGATGATGGCTCGTCCAGCGGCCCGGCGCCTCGACCGGACGTCAGCGTCGGCTTCTCCATCGAGGGCTTCAGTTTCTCGTTTGGCGACGGCAGCTTCTCGGTTGGCCTATCGCGCCCAAGTAGCGCAGCGCGCGTGTGCTTCTATGAGGACGCGAACTACCGGGGCGACCGCTTCTGCCTGCGTCCGGGCCAGAGCCTGCGCACGCTCGGGAGTTGGAACGACGAGATCTCCTCGATCAACGTCAGCGGAGGCGCAGAGGCGCTCGTGTGCGAGGACGTTCGCTACCAGGGCCGCTGTGTCGCGGTATCCCGCGATATTCGTGATCTTGGTCGTCGCGGCAACGACCGGATCTCCTCGATCAGGGTTCGCTGACGCACGCAGCAACAAACGCAAGTGCTGCCCGGTCGATGGGTCGGGCAGCATCCGAAGGACATCTCCACAACACATCCCAAGGAGGGACAAATGGTAGACAAGAACCGGATCATCGGATCAGCCAAGGAAGCCAAGGGCACCGTCAAGCAAGCGATCGGCAAGGTCATCGGCGACGCCAAGCTTGAGGCCGAAGGCACCGCCGACAAGGCCGAGGGCAAGGTGCAGAACGCCATCGGCGGACTCAAAGACGCGCTGAAGGGCAAGTAGGCGCCCGACATGAGCAGAAACGCACTCTATCTTGTCATTGGCCTGCTGGCGGTCGTGGTGGCGACCGCCGCAATCTACTTCTTCTATCACGAAACACAGAAGCCCAGTCTAGAAATCAAGGTCGACGGTCAAGGCATAACGGTGAAGTAAGAGGAGAATTTTATGAAGGGGTTTGTGCAAGACATCGAGAGTCTCGCGGTGAATAACGACGCGTTTCGACGCGTGCTTTACACGGCAAAGCACTGCCAGCTCGTCCTCATGGCGCTGAAGCCGAAAGAAGAGATCGGCGCGGAGGTCCACAAACTCGACCAGTTTTTCCGCGTGGAGCAAGGAAATGGCGAGGCCGTCCTCGATGGGGTCCGGACGACCATCAGAGCGGGCTTCGCAGTGCTCGTCCCGGCGGGCGCCAGGCACAACATCATCAATACCGGCGATGTTCCGCTTAGACTCTATACACTGTATTCGCCGCCCAACCATCGGGACGGCATCGTCCACCATACTCGGACCGAGGCTGAGGCCGACACCGAACATTTCGACGGCAAGACGACTGAGTGATCGCTGCGTCATTGGCATAGATTGAGGATCCCATGAGCGGCAAACCTCGGCACGCGACGTTCGGTTTCCTTGAGCATCCCACACGGTTCACGTTCTTCACGGGCAAAGGCGGTGTGGGTAAGACATCGGTCGCCTGCGCGACGGCACTGGCACTCGTAGACCGCGGCAACGCGGTCCTCCTTGTGAGCACCGATCCCGCGTCCAACCTGGATGAGATCTTCGGTGTGTCGCTGAGCAACCAACCGGTGGGTGTCCCGGGTGCCGAGCGGCTGCAGGTGCTCAACATCGATCCCACCGTCGCGGCCGAGGCCTATCGGGCGCGCGTCCAGGCGCAAATGGCGCCTGACGCGACTGAAACCGAGCGCAGCAAAGTTGAGGAGGAGCTGTCAGGAGCCTGCACCACCGAAGTCGCCGCCTTCGACGAATTCGCTGCACGACTTGCCGGCTCAGACCCCACGCACGATTACGTGGTGTTCG
>JBKJMF010000169.1:0-7101 GCA_046596525.1 Devosia sp.
AGGCGCGCCGCGAGGAAAGCTGGGGCAAGCTCGAGAAGGCCTTCAACAACAACGAGAAGGTTCACGGCGTCATCTTCAACCAGGTCAAGGGCGGCTTTACCGTCGACCTCGAAGGCGCCGTTGCCTTCCTGCCGCGCAGCCAGGTGGATATCCGCCCGATCCGCGACATCGGCCCGCTGATGAATGTGTCGCAGCCCTTCCAGATCCTGAAGATGGACAAGCGCCGCGGCAACATCGTCGTGTCGCGCCGTGCGATCCTCGAAGAGAGCCGCGCTGAGCAGCGCTCCGAGATCGTCCAGCAGCTCGAGGAAGGCCAGGTCGTCGACGGCGTGGTCAAGAACATCACCGATTACGGTGCGTTCGTCGACCTCGGCGGCATCGATGGCCTGCTGCACGTCACCGACATCGCCTGGCGCCGGGTCAATCACCCGTCCGAAGTGCTGTCGATCGGCGAAACCATCAAGGTGCAGATCGTCCGCATCAACCACGAGAGCCATCGAATCTCCTTGGGCATGAAGCAGCTGCAGGCCGATCCGTGGGATGGCATTGCGGTGAAGTACCCGGTGGGCGCCAAGTTCACCGGCCGCGTCACCAACATCACCGACTACGGTGCGTTCGTCGAACTGGAGCCGGGCATCGAAGGCCTGATCCACGTTTCCGAGATGAGCTGGACCAAGAAGAACGTCCACCCGGGCAAGATCGTCTCCACTTCGCAGGAAGTGGAAGTGATGGTGCTCGAGGTCGATCCCGAGAAGCGCCGCATCTCGCTGGGCCTCAAGCAGACGCTTGCGAACCCGTGGGAAACCTTCGCCGAGAAGTACCCGTCGGGTACCGTTGTCGAGGGCGAGGTCAAGAACAAGACCGAGTTCGGTCTGTTCATTGGTCTTGATGGCGATGTCGACGGCATGGTCCACCTCTCCGACCTCGACTGGCAGAAGCCGGGTGAGCAGGCTCTCGAGGCCTACAACCGTGGCGACATGGTCCAGGCCAAGGTGCTCGACGTCGATGTCGATAAGGAGCGTATCTCGCTCGGCATCAAGCAGCTCTCGGTTGGCGAAGTGGCTGACGCGGCCGGCACCGAAGGCGGCATCCGCAAGGGTTCCGTGGTGACCGGTACGGTGACCGAAGTGAACGACGGCGGCATCGAAGTCCGTATCGCCGACACCGAGATGACCGCGTTCATCCGTCGCGCCGATCTGTCGCGTGACCGCAACGACCAGCGTCCGGAGCGTTTCTCCAAGGGCGAGAAGGTCGACGCGCGCGTCACCCAGTACGATCGCAAGACCCAGCGCATCCAGCTTTCCATCAAGGCGCTCGAAATCGCCGAGGAAAAGGAAGCCGTTGCCGCCTACGGTTCGTCGGATTCGGGCGCTTCGCTCGGCGACATCCTGGGCGCCGCGCTCAAGGGCCGCGACGACAAGTAAGCTTTTCCGCGAGGGCTCCGGCGCTCGCGGGTCTGCGCAATACGGGGCTCGCACCAAAATGGTGCGGGCCCTTTTCATGAGAGTTTTGGGGAACTCGGATGGTTCTGAAGGATGTCGCCTGGCGCGCCATGACCGCTTATGACCTGCCGGCCGTGCAGGGCATCGCCGACACCGTGCATGTCGACTTCTTCGAGACCCCCGAGGTGCTGGCCGAACGGCTGCGCCTCTACCGCAATGGCTGCTACCTGCTCGAAATCGGCGACAAGCCGGCCGGCTATGTGCTGAGCCACCCCTGGCTCTACGGCACCCTCCCGCCGCTCAACGCGCTGCTCGGCCAGCTGCCGGCCGAGCCCGACACCTACTACCTGCACGACCTCTGCCTGCTGCCGGTCAGCCGCCGCGTCGGCGCCGCTTCCAAGATCGTCGAGGCGCTGGTGAAACACGCCAGCGTCGAGGGTTATCCCACCATGACCCTGGTCGCCGTCAACGACTCGATCCCGTTCTGGGAACGCCATGGGTTCGAGGTAACCGAGGTCCCCGAACTCTATGGCAAGCTTCTGAGCTACGAGGAGGCAGCGCGCTGTATGGTGCGCAAGCTCGACTGATCATTTGAACATCCCGTACCCGCCATCGTCGCGACGGCGCAGCCCAAGGTCTTCCAGTTCGCTGCCGCGCATCCCGTCGAGATAGGCGCCGTCGGCGTGGGTGCGGCCGATGCCGGCGAACAGCCCGGCGATGACGCCGAGAACGTGCTTGGCGAGCTTTGCGGCAGTGCGGGGCTTGGGCTGGTACAGCATTTTCCGTCTCCTCGGATCTGATGGCCTGATCATCGCTCGCGCTGCGGCGGCAGTCCTTGGGGCAATCCTGAAGAGTTCTGAAGCAGTCCTGATCGACGGGACTCAGACGGCTAGGTTATGCTGCTGCAATGGAAAAACGCTTTGGCGACTACAGGATCAGGCCGCGTGAACGCGAGCTCGTCGGCCCCGAGGGCGTGATCGAGCTTTCGAGCCGTTCGTTCGACCTGCTCGAGGTGCTGCTGGGCCAGCCCAACCAGCTGCTCGACAAGTCGGCACTGTTCGATGCGGTGTGGCCCGGCGTAGTGGTCGAAGAGAATACGCTGCAGGTTCACATGTCGGCGCTGCGCAAGGCGCTGGGCCCCGGCTTCGTCGCCACCGTGCATGGCCGCGGTTACAAATATGTCGGCCCCGAGCCGGTCGAGGACGAGGAGGCGCTGCGCCAGCGTCCGGCTGGCGCTGCTGGCAATATCGACCGCTATCGCTCCGACTGCGTGGCGCGCGAAGGCGAGATCGAGGCCGTAGCGCGGCTGCTGGGCCAGCACCGGCTGGTCAGCATCCTGGGACCCGGTGGCGTCGGCAAGACGACGCTCGCCGTTGCCGTGGCGAGCACGCTGGGAACTGTCGATGGCGGCGTCTGGATGGTCGATCTCGCCTCGCTGAGCAGCGGCGAGTTCATCGAGAGCGTCCTGATCCAGACCCTCGCCGTACCGTTTCGCGCCGGCAGCCGCTCGCTCGAGTCGATCGTCGAGTATCTGCGGCCCAGCGAGGCCGTGCTGATCTTCGACAACTGCGAGCATGTGCGCGGCGCCGCTGCCCGCGTTATCCGCACGCTGCTCGCCGAAGTTCCCAACATCCGCATCCTCGCTACCTCGCAGGTTCCGCTTTCACTGCCCGAGGAGCACGTGTTCAAGCTCCTCCCCTTCGCGGTGACCGAGGAAGGCGAACTGGGCGATGCCGCGTCGGCCCAATTCCTCGCTTATTGCTACGAAATCTTCGGCGAGAAGCTCTCCCCCGAAGAGCTGCCGATCGTTGCCCGCCTCTGCCGCCGGCTCGATGGCGTGGCGCTGGCACTGAAGATGGCCGCCGCGCGCGCCGCGACGGTCGGCATCGAGACCGTCGACCGCCAGCTGGAGCAGCAACTGGCCAGCCTCGAAGCCGACTGGGATCCGGCCCTGCCGCGCCACCGGTCGCTCGCCGCCTCGCTCGCCTGGAGCTACGACCTGCTCGAACCGGAAGACCAGCGCACGCTGCGCGCGCTCGGCGTGTTCCAGGGCAGCTTCTCGATCCCCGCCGTCAATGCCGTCGCCGGCGAGGGCGCCGAGACCCGCGTCGCCGAACTCGTGCGCCGCTCGCTCGTCGTGCGCGACGGGCAGGACCGTGCGCGCTATCGCCTGCTCGATTCCACCCGCCACTTCGCCCTCGACAAGCTGGCAGAGGCCGGCGAGGACGTCGCAACCCGCGACCGCCATGCGGCCTATGTCCGCGACCTCTTCGCCGACAGCGTGCTGCGCTGGGAGGCGTTGCCCGACGAAAGGTGGGACCAGATCTACCGGCCGGACGGCGATAACCTCCGTGCCGCGCTGGCCTGGACCAAGACGCGAGCCGACTGGCCAACCTATGTCGAGATCGCCGCTGGCTCCTACCGCTACTTCATGGAGGAGCAACTGGGTGCCGAGGGTCTCGCGACCATCGAGGCCGGCATGTCGCTCGTCAGTGCCGTGCCGCCTGAAACCGCGGCCCGGCTGCAACTGGCCCTCGGAGAGATCGGCCGCTACAACGCCATGGACGTCCGGGCCTACCAGGGACTTGAGCCAGCGCTGGCCTGGTTCCGCAGTAGCGACGACCGGTTGCGCTACACGCAGGCGCTGGTCCTCACGGCCTGGATCACTATCTTCTTCCATCATCAGGGCGACGCCGAGCCGCTGGTTACGGAGCTCGAGACGCTGATTGCGAACACGCCGCCGAGCAAGGTCAAGTCCTGGGCCCTGGTCGCCATCGGCACGCAGATGTGGACCCGCGGTGACACGATGGCGGGCCTTGCCCGCGCCGAGGCAGGCCTCGCCATGCATGTCGATATCGGCAACCCGAAGGGCCGCTTCCGCTCAGTGATGAACCTCGCCGAAATGCTGCACAAGGGCGGCGACACCAAGCGCGCCCTGTCGCTGTCGGAACAGATACTGCCCGAGCTCAGGGCCGCCGGCCGCAGTCTGCAGCTCGGCTTCCAGCTCAACAACAATGCCGCCTACCGCCTGGCCCTTGCTGACCCGGAGGGGGCGGCAGCCCCGCTCTACGAGGCCGCGGAGATCGTGCCGCGCGATGGCGGCCAGTGGCACTGGTGCCTGCTGCAGAATGCCGCCGAGCTTCTCGCGACGCGCGGGTCGTTTGACGTGGCGGCGCTGCTGCTGGGATTCACCGACGAGAGTTTCGAAGGCTGGGTCGATGGCCGGCAGGCCACCGAAGAGATGCAGCGCAACCGGCTCGCCGGCACTCTCGAGAATGCGCTGTCGCGGGTCGAACGCGATCGGCTGATGCAGCAGGGCAGGGGATTAAGCCTGTTCGAGGCGGACCATCTCGCGGGCTTCATCAAGACCGAGCGGCCGCGGCTGAAAGTCTAGCCGCCTTGCATTTGCCGCCACCCGCAGCTACCTCGCTTCAATCCTGCATGAGGCTTCGATGACCGATAGTTCCGGCGACCCCGCGCACCTGATCCCCGCCAACGCCACGCTGCGCCGCTCGCGCCGGCTGTGGCGCGTGCTGTTCTTCCTCGCGCTCGCCGCCGCGGTGCTCGCCATCGCCGGCCGTTTCGCCATGGAGCAGGGCGGCCCCGGCGATCGCATCGCCCGGGTCAGCATAACCGGCACTATCATGACCGATCCGGCGCGGCTGAAGATCCTCGACAAGCTCGGCGAGGACGATGCGGTGAAGGCGGTGATCGTCGCCATCAACTCGCCCGGCGGTACCACTGCCGGCGGCGAGGAACTCTACGAAGCGCTTGCCGTGCTGCGCGCCAAGAAGCCGGTCGTTGCGGTGATCAGCGAACTCGGCGCTTCCGCCGCCTACATGACGGCCATCGGCGCCGACCGCATCTTCGCCCGCCGGCTTTCGATTGTCGGCTCGATCGGCGTGCTGTTCCAGCACGTCAATGCCGGCAAGCTCCTCGACACCATCGGCGTCGATTTCGACAAGGTACAGACCGGCCCGCTCAAGGCGGAGCCGGACTTCGACGAGCCGATGCAGGGCGAGGTGCGCGCCTCGCTCCAGGCACTGGTCAACGATTCGTTCGAGTGGTTCGTCGATGTGGTGGCCGAGCGCCGCAGCATTCCGCGCCCTGAAACCCTCGCATTGGCCGACGGCCGCATCATCACCGGTCGCCAGGGCGTCGACACGAAGCTCATCGACGCCATCGGTGGCGAGTCCGAAGCCATTACTTGGCTTGAGGCCGACAAGTCGGTCGCCGTCGATCTGCCGGTCGTCGATTACTTCCCGCTGCCGGCCGAAGGCTGGTTCGGCGTCAGCCGCTGGCTCGGCCAGAGCGCGGCCGAAATGGTACGGTCTGGTGTCGACGGGGCGATGTCCCTTGACGGGTTGGTCTCGCTTTGGCAGGCTACCCCATCGATGTGAAACCCATCGACCCGTGGAGGAGCGCCGGGGGGCGGTATGATCAAGTCCGAACTCGTGCAGCGACTATCCGACGAAAATCCGCATCTGTTTCAGCGTGATATCGAAAATATCGTCAACGCCATCCTCGATGAGGTAGGTGACGCCATGGCCCGGGGCGACCGGGTGGAACTTCGCGGCTTCGGTGCCTTCTCGGTGAAAAACCGGCCGGCGCGCGTGGGCCGCAACCCCAGGACCGGCGAGACCGTCGATGTGGGCGAGAAATATGTGCCCCAGTTCAAGGCCGGCAAGGAAATCCGTGAGCGGATCAATCGCGCGGGATGATGTCGGGCTCTACCGATGATTAGACGTATTGTCGGCTGGTTCGTGCTGGTGCCGCTCTGCGCGGCGCTGATCGTGTTTGCCTTGGCCAATCGTCAACTCGTGGTGGTGAATTTCAATCCTTTCGCCCCGGTCGATGCACTGACCTCGCCCGGCGTCGGCGTGCCGCTTTTCCTCGTGATCTTTGCTGTGCTGCTGGTCGGCGTGCTGCTTGGCGGCGTCGCCACCTGGTTCGCCCAGGGCCCGCACCGGCGCGACGAACGGCATTTCAAGCGCGAGACCGAGCGGCTCCATCGTGAGCTGGAAGTCGCCCGCCGCTCGCCAGAACCGCCGGCGCAGCTCGGCGCCCCAGAATTCGCTTCCACCAACTGACCCATTGAGGCCATGGCCGACCCCCTCATCGTCAAGATCTGCGGCATCAAGACGCCCGCACTGCTGGAAGCCGCGATCGATGCCGGCGCCGATATCGTCGGCTTCGTGCATTTCGAGCGCAGCCCGCGCCATGTCGACATCGAACAGCTGCAACTGCTGATCTCGGAAGCCCGCGGCCGCGTCGAGACCTGCGTGCTGTTGGTCAATCCGGACAATTCCTGCGTCATGGAAGTCGCGGCGCTCAGCCCCGACTGGATCCAGTTGCACGGTCCGGAGACGCCGCATCGCGTCGAAGCCATCCGCGACGAGGCTGGCATCGCCATCATGAAGGCCATCGGCATCAGCACTGCTGACGATGTGGCGCATGTCGCCGACTTCGCCGATATCGCCGATCGCCTGCTGCTCGACGCCAAGGCGCCCAAGGGCGCCGAACGGCCGGGCGGGCTCGGCTTCCCGTTCGACTGGGCCCTGCTCAAGGCGCTTGACCCCAACCTTCCATTCATGCTTTCCGGAGGCCTCACGCCCGAGACGGTGGGAGAGGCAATCCGGGCCGTGCGGCCGATGGGTGT
>JBKJMF010000229.1:0-8685 GCA_046596525.1 Devosia sp.
GCCAGCAGCGGCTCCAGCGGGCCGTAGCCGAGCACGTCGTTGCAGATATCCTCGAGCAGGTCTTCCTGCTCGGAGATCGACATGATGATCGACTTGAGGGCGATGATTTCGGCGACGATGTCGCGGATTTCCTCGCGCGCCGCCTCCTGCTCCATCGTCGCAAGCTGGCTCAGGTCGATCGAGTCGATCAGCGCGTTGAAGATCGCCGACTTGGTCTGGAAATATTCCTTGTCGCGGGCCGCGGCCTCGGGGCTGCGCACGTCGACGACGCCACCATCATCCCCGCCTCGCTTGGAGGTGTCCGAGACGCGCGAGACCTCTTGCTTGGGCGAAGCCGAGACAAGCGGCGCGATCGCCGGGCGCGGCGACTGCGCGGCGCCGGGAGTGTTGCCACCGAAACTGGTACGCTTGCCGAACATCTAGACTGGCCTCTCAGGCGCGCTTCTTCAGGAAGGTCGGGAGCTTGAGGCCCGGCTTCTTGGAGGCGCTTTTCTCGGGGGCATTGCGGCCGGTGACATGCATGCCGATGAAGCGGAACACCTCATTGGCGCGGCTGTTGGCGGAGACTTCGGCGATCATCTGGCCGTTGTTGGCGGCGGTGCCGAAGGTGGCGGCATCGAAGCCGATCTGCCCGAGCAGGCGGCATTCGACCGAGGTCGCGAACTCGTTCGGCGCAATTTCTGGCCGGCGCGGCATGCCTACCTTGTTAATGACCAGCAGCGGCTCGCTCTCGGTAGGGCGCAGCGCCTTGATGGTATCGGAGAGGTTCTTGGCGTTCCTCAGGTTCGCCAGGTCCGGCTCGGCGACGATGATGACTTCGTCGATGGTTGCAATGGTGTGGCGGACCCAGGCGGTCCAGATGTGCGGAATGTCGAGGATGACGACCGGGGTGGATTTCTGGCTCAGTTCGACGATCTGCTCGAACTCGCGCTCCTCGAAATCGAAGGTGCGATCCAGCACCACCGGTGCGGTGAGCAAGTTGACGTGGTTAGCGGCCTTGCTGGCCAGCCGATCCAGCATGGTCTGGTCGAGCTTGGCATTGGAGCCGAGAGCGTCGGCGATGCCGTGCGGCGGATCCTGGTTGAAGTTCAGCCCGGCGGTGCCGAAGGCGAGATCCATATCGAGGATCAGCGTGTCCTGCCGCAACGCCTGGCTGACGGCCCAGGCGACATTATGCGAGACCGTGGAACCGCCGGCGCCGCCCTTGGCCGAGATGAAGCCAATGGTCCGCCCGATGGGCGCGGCGCCCTCGGCGGCGAAGAGCTCGCTGATCGCCGAAACGATCGACTGTGCCGAAGCCGGCAGCACGATGTATTCGGAAACGCCGGAACGGATCAGTTCGCGATAGAGCAGCACGTCATTGACGTGGCCGAGCACGATCAGCCGGGTCGATGCATCGCAGACGTCGGCCAGGCGCTCCAGCGCGCCCGGGATGTCCTCGGGCTGCAGCGAGGTCTCGACGATGATCAGGTTCGGTGTCGGGTTCGACTTGTAGGTCTCGACGGCGCCCTCGAGGCCACCATTGTGAGTGGTCAGCGCCACTTTCGACATGCGGCGATCGTGCACCGCCGATTCGACCAGTTGCGCCGTCTGGGAGTGATCGCAGAAGGCCTGGATGGTGATGCGCGGGATCAGCCGGGCGCCCGTTGCTACCTCGAGCGCGGGCTCGTCGGCTGCCTTGGCGTTATCGCGGGAGAGGAAACTCATGACTACAACACTCCATCAATCCAGCAGGAAACCGACGGACCCATCATAGCTACCGCGAGTGCCCGCGGGGCCGACGCCGTACATCGTCTCGATATGCCCGAGGAAGATAGCCTCGGCATCGTTAGCAAACTGCAAGCGATCGGTCGGCAATTCCGGCTTGTGATTGCTCGCCTTGGCGAGATAGGGCGTCACGAGGATCACCAGCTCACTCTGCGAGCGGATGAAGTCGCGCGACCGGAACAGCGTGCCGAGGATCGGAATGTCGCCCAGCCCCGGCAGGCGGTGGATCTGGGTACGCGTCTGTTCCTGGATCAGGCCGCCGATTGCGAGCGTCTGGCCGGCGCCGATCTCGACGGTGGTCTTGGCCTGGCGCTTCTTGATACCCGGGAGGCTCGAGTTGCCGACGGTGATGCTGCCTTCGGCGCTCAGTTCGCTGCTCGTGGTGTCGACCACGAGGCCGATATTGCCGTTGGACTTGATCGTCGGTGTGAACGTGAGGCTGATACCGAAGTCCTTGTAGCCAATCGAGACCTCGCCGTCCGAGACGCTGGTTGGAACAGGGAATTCGCCACCGGCGGTGAAGTCGGCCGTTTGGCCGGAAATGGCCGTGAGTATCGGCTCGGCCAGCATCCGCGCGGCACCGCGCTGCTCCATCGCGCGGATCTGGGCGTCGATGCGGAGCCCGCCGATGCCGAGACCGAGCTCGACGCCGTTGTCAGTAAACAGGTTCGAGGCGCCGCCCAGCGGCTGCTCGCTGACGAAGCTGGTGCTCAGCCCGCCACTCGAAAAGCTGCCCGACAGGTCGATGCCGAACTGCTTGGCGAGACTCCGGTTCACTTCCGCCACGGTGACCTTCAGCATGACCTGCTGCGAGCCCGAGACGTTGACGACACTGGTGACATTGTCGGCCGCGCCGGCGAACTGCTGTGCGATGGCGAGCGCCTTGTCGGCGTCGTCGGTGCTGCCGGCTTCGCCCGACAGCACGATGCGGTTGGTGGTGTTGCCTTCGCCGTCGACGAGAGCGACGGCCTCCACCTGAATGTCGGAGTTGGGCATGACCTTGGCGTAGGTAGCACGCAACACCGCGGCAACGTTCGAGCCCCCCGCTCCGGTGCCCGCGGTGCTCACGTCGAGCACCACGATGGTTCGTCCGGAAGCATCAAGGAAGAAGATGTTGGTATCGCCCGAGCCAACGGCCTGCAGCACGGCGCGGCGCTTCGAACGCAGGAACGCGTTCGCGACAGAGGGCTGCGAGACGATGACTTCCTGCACGTCAACCGGCAGGTCGATGATCATGGACTTGTTGAGGGCCATGCTGACCGGCTGGGTGGAGCCGAAGGAACTGGCGCTCACCCGCAGATGGGTAGCATCGGCGCCCTGCGCCTGACCAAGGCCGAGCGGGGCAAGACCGAGGGCCGCGCCGATCACTGCCGCAGCTGCCATCAGGCGGAGGGTATCGGCGAGAAGGCCGCGTGGCGGACGGGTGGTGAGAGCCGGAGACATCACGTAATCCTCACGCATCATTGGGCCTGCTCTTCTGAGCCGGTCTGTGTCTCGTCGAAGGAAGCCTGGGCGACATCGGCAGGGTTGGAACTGGAGGGCATCACATCCGTGCCGACCCCGAAGCGGATCATGCGGATCGCCCGGCTGGTCTCGTTCCGCACGGCGTCGCCCGGCAGTTGCGCGAAATCGGCGATAGACCGCAGGACAACCGACAGGGCGCCGATCTTGGCGGCGTTGATGATCAGCTCGCCCTGTGCGGGGGTAAGCTCGAGGGTGGCGATGGTGCCACCCTGGAACACGTCGGCCTTGGGATTTTCCGGATCGGCCTTTTCACCGGTGGTTCCGGTCTCTCCGAGGCGAGTGCCGATCGCCAGCACTTTGACATTGGCGAGGATCGTCTGGCTGATGCCGTCACGGCTCAGGACGACGTCGACGCGATCGTTGGGAAGGACGAAACCGCCGGCTGCCGCATCGGCGCTGACGGGAACCGAGACGCCGCGCATGCCCTTGGGCAGCACTGCCGAGAGATAACCCTGGTCGGAGTGAACCAGCTTCTTGTCGATGATCGGCTCGCCGGGGAAAATCTCGAAGCGGGCCACGGCGTCGAGCATCGTGGTTGCTGCATCCGGCACCGCGGCTTGGCTGATGTACTCCGGGCGAACCGCAAACTCCGGCCAATCCTGCCACTCGATGGTCCCGGCGGTGAGCCGTTGCCCGACGCCGATCGCTGCCTTGGCGACGAGAACCTTGGCCTTCTGTTCCTGGATGACCTGGGTCGGTCCTTCGACCACGACCTGCTGCGGAGCCGTTCCACGCATGGCGAGGAACGCTGCGAGCCCGCCTGCCAGAAGGGCCACCACCAGCAGGATGATACGCGAGACTCCCATCGCCCAAACTCCACGCGACTGGGCCCGAAACAGCCCGCCTACACTTGCACTCGACTATCGGGGCAAAGGGTCAAAGTTTGGTTAATCGATGCTTGTCAATTACGGTTAACAGGCGGTTTCCCAAGACTTCAGGCCAGAAGACGCTGAAAGACGATGCTGCCCGGGTAGACCAGCAGTCCGGCGGCGGCGAGAGCGATACCGTACGGCACTCCGGTCTTGCCGTCGTGCAACCGATCGATCCACACCACCTGCCTCAATTGCAGGGGCAGCGGCCAGCGACGAACGGCGAGCAGCGACAGGGTGAGCGCGCCACCAAGGAGGGATGCGTAGACCAGGTAGGGGAGCATCGAACCGAAACCGAGCCATAAGGTGGTTGCGGCAATCAGTTTGGCGTCGCCACCGCCGATCCAGCCAAACGAGAAGAATGCAAAGGAGAGGGCAAGAACCAGCGCGGCCGAAGCCACGTGCATGCCAATCAGTTCGAGGGACAGGCCAGCGAGAAGAGCCAGCACGAAGAACCCGCCAATCAGCAGCAGTACCAGGCGGTTGGATATCCGCATGGTCAGCAGGTCCGATGAGGCCGCATAGGCCATCAGTAGCGGGAACACGAGCATTGCGGGAAAAGCGATGAATGTGGGCATGACAGGTCGGCTGTTGCGGTGGAAACCGGGGTTCCGGCGCCAGCTCGCAGTGTTGACGCATCGTGGTTAAGAAACCAGCTCGCAGTGTTGACGCATCGTGGTTAAGAAAGCAGAAACGCAAAGGGGACCCCGAGGGGTCCCCTTCAACTCTCGGCCCCCTGGGGTCGCGCCATCACGGGATGGCGACGGTCGTCAGCTTGCTGGAGATACCGGTGAACAGACTAGACAGGCTACCGCCGAGAGCGGTGGCCGCGAGGATAATGCCGACGGCGATGAGCGCGGCAATCAGGCCGTATTCAATCGCGGTAGCGCCGGACTCGTCATTCACGAAGCGAGCGACAGTGTTCATTTATTGGCTCCTTGCACACGTCATTTTGTGACTGCATCTTGTGATGCGTCAGCACCGTTCGACGCGTCACACATCGAACTTGTCCCTAAGTTAGGCGGCACCTCTTGAAATTGAGTTAATAGTCAGCGTCGGAGAGGCCCGGTTTGCAAGGCTTTCAGGCATGCTGAGCAGATCGTTAAAGCAGCCGTCGCAATTGTTCTGAGCACCGGCGAAGTAAAGCGACGCGACTGCGCATCGAGACGCGTGAGGATTACGAACGGCGCCGGCTCGGCCACCGGTATCCGGCATTTGCGAATTGTTCACCATTCCGCGCAACACTCTGTTTGCGTTCTAGTACCGTTCCGAGGGTCGTAATGTCGTTCCGTTCCAGCCTTGCCGCACTTGCCGTCGCCGCGGTGTTGATGGCGCCCGTTGCCGCGCTCGCGGAGAACGCACCCGTGAGCGTCAAGGTGAACATGGCGCGCATTCTCAGGATCAACGCACCGGCAGCAACGGTGATCGTCGGCAATCCCGGGATTGCCGACGTCGCGATCCAGGATCCGCAAACGCTGGTACTGACCGGCAAGAGCTACGGACAGACCAACCTCATCATCCTCGACGCGCAAGGCAACCCGATTGCCGACACGATGATCGAAGTGGTGCAGGAGCAGGCCGGCCTAGTGACGGTGTACCTTGGCGACAGGCGCACCAGCCTCGCCTGCGAGCCGGTGTGTCAGCCGATCATCATGCTGGGCGACGACACGTCCTACACCGGCACAACCATTGGATCGTCGACCGCCATTGCATCGGTTGCCAACTAACCGGCGGTTAACCACGCCGCCGTATCCGGTGCAAATGCAGGTCAAACACTAACCAATCACTAGGTAGCAACCGCTACGTTCCGCCTCGTGAACGGAATGCAGTGGGCCGAATGTCCAAACGCTCCCAATGGCTGAGAAAGCTTTTGTCGCCGGCCATCCGGCGAGGGCGGGCGTTCGGCCGCGATGAGGCCGGCGTGACGGCTATCGAGTTTGGATTGCTGGCGCTGCCGTTCTTCACAATCGTCACGGCCATCCTCGAGACGTCGCTGATCTTTCTCGCCGGGCAGATTCTGGATAGCGCGGTGCAGGATTCGGCGCGACTTATCCGGACCGGGCAGGCGCAGAGCGATACGCCGGCCTACACCCCAGCGGATTTCCGCGCGGCGATATGCGGCGGTCTCTACGAGATGTTCGACTGCGACGCCGGAGACGACAAACTCCGCGTAAGTGTGACGGTGATCGACGATTTCGCGTCCGCGTCGATCGCCTATCCGCTCAAGACCGGAGAAGACTGCGACGAGGAAGAGTGCGACTGGACACTGGCTGACGACTATGTCCCGGGCGGCAGCGGGGAAGTCGTACTGGTGCAGGCCTTTTACAAATGGCCAACTATCGTCCGGCTCCCCGGCTTCAACTTCCAGTCGCTACCCGACGGAACGCGCCTGCTTGGCGCATCGCGGGTGTTCCGCAACGAGCCATTCTAATGCACGGGCCGCATGTGATCCTCGGTAGAATCAGACGCTTTCGCGAGGATGTCCGGGCGGTCGCCGCCGTCGAATTCGCGCTGATTCTGCCACTACTGATCGGCCTCTATCTCGGGACGATCGAGGCGTCGATGCTCTATTCGGCGGATCACAAGGTTGCCACTGTTGCCAGCACGATGGCGGACCTGGTGTCGCGCGAGGACGGCGAGATCAAGGAATCGACGCTCACCAACTATTTCACCGCTGCCCAAAGCATCATGCACCCCTTCGACACCACCGGGCTGGTGCAGATTGTCTCGTTGTTGCAGATCGATTCAGCGGGGGTCGCGACGGTAAAGTGGAGCGTGCCCAACGGCGCGCTGGAAGGGCGCGACGTGGACAGCGTCTATCCGCTCGCGGCCGACGCCAAGATCAACGTGCTGGCCCGCGGTGCCGGCGGTTGGCTGGTGGTGTCCGAGATCGAGTATCCACACGATTCGATCATCGGCTGGGTCATCTCGAGCACCATTCAGCTGCGGCATGTTGAGTACTTCCTGCCGCGCTTCGCCGACGAGATTGAGCTCAAGACTGGCGTGTAGCTTGCCGCGACATCGGCGCCGTGGCATAGGCCGGGCGCGTTCCAGAGCGAGGCCAGCCGATGCAAGATACCCTGATCCCCGTGTTCGACCTCGGCGGGGTGTTCGTCGACTGGAACCCCATGTACCTGTTCCGCAAGCTCTTCGAGACCGAAGAGGAAGCGCAGTGGTTCTGGGACAATATCTGCACCAAGGACTGGAACCTCGAGTTCGACGCCGGCGACATCTTCGCCGAAGGCGTGGCCCAACTGACCGCCCGCTACCCGCGCTACTGGCGCGAGATCCAGGCGTTCGACCTGCGCTGGAAAGAGACCGTCGGCGAGTTCATCACCGGCACGTCGGATATCCATAACGAATTGATTTCACAGGAGATTCCGACTTTCGCCATCACCAATTTCTCGTGGGAGAAGTGGGTAAGCTGCCTGCCGGAATGGCCGTTCCTCGAAAAGTTCGATGGCGTCGTGGTGTCCGGGCTGGAGGGCCTGGTGAAGCCTGATCCGCGGCTCTACCGGGTATTCTGCGAGCGCTACAGCCTCGCGCCCGAGAATTGCGTGTTCATCGACGACAGCGAGCCGAACGTGGTCTCGGCGCGGAAGTTCGGGATGAATGCGATCCATTTCACCGACCCGAAATCGCTCCGGAAGGAGCTGATCGGGCTGGGGCTGCCGCTGAAGAAGTAGGTGATCTTGTGCTCCTCGAGATTGATGAGGAGCATCCTACGCCATTGCTGAAGTGAGGGATAACTGCGCGCTTGGCCGCCCCCTCCACCAGCTTCGCTGGTCCCCCTCCCCCGCCACGCGGGGGAGGATCCGCGGAGACATTGGTGCATCCCGCTGCGGGACGAGCCAAGCGAGGACCCCGCGCGTGGCGCGCCCCGTCCGGAGCGCGGCCAGCGCGTGAGGACCTACTTGGTGCCGTACATGCGGTCGCCGGCGTCGCCGAGGCCGGGGATGATGTAGCCCTTCTCGTTGAGATGGCTGTCGATGGCGGCGGTGAAGATCGGCACGTCGGGGTGGGCGGTCGAGAACTTCTCGATGCCCTCGGGGGCGGCGAGCAGGCAGAGGAAGCGGATGTTGTTGGCGCCGCGCTCCTTGAGCTTATCCACTGCAGCAATTGAGGAATTTGCCGTCGCCAGCATCGGGTCGACGACGATGATCAGACGGTTGTCGAGCTCGGACGGCGCCTTGAAGTAGTACTCGACCGGCTGCAGCGTTTCATGGTCGCGGTAGATGCCGATATGGGCGACGCGGGCGGCGGGGACGAGGTCCAGCATGCCGTCGAGCAGGCCGTTGCCGGCACGCAATATCGAAGCAAAGACAAGCTTCTTGCCCTTGATAGTGGGGGCATTCATCCGCATCATCGGCGTCTCGATCTCGACCATTTCGAGTTCGAGATCGCGCGTCACCTCGTAGCACATCAGGTGAGCTATCTCCCTGAGCAGCCGACGAAATCCGGCGATGGAGGTATCCTTGTCGCGCATGATCGTGAGCTTGTGCTGGATCAGCGGGTGATCGACGAC
>JBKJMF010000107.1:0-5294 GCA_046596525.1 Devosia sp.
CGCCCTGCTATTCGCCGGACGGCTCGAAGATCGTGTTCGAGAGCGATCGCGGCGGCACTCCGCAGATCTACATCATGGGCGCCGGCGGCGGCGGGGCGCAGCGAATCTCCTATGGCGAGGGCAGCTACTCGACGCCGGTCTGGTCGCCGACCGGCGATCTCATCGCCTACACCCGTCAGTCGGGCGGGCAGTTCCACATCGGCATCATGAAGCCCGATGGTTCGGGCGAGCGCATCCTGTCGTCGTCCGACCAGGTTCAGGAAGGCCCGACCTGGGCCCCCAATGGCCGGGTCATCGCCTTCTTCCGCGATCCGGGTGGCGATGCTGGCCCGGGCCTGTGGTCGATCGACATCTGGGGCCGCAACGAGCTCAACCTCAAGGCAGAGTCCTTCGCCTCCGACCCGAGCTGGACGCCGCTCCGCGCCTAACGTCAAGAAATCCGTCGGCGGGAGCACATATCCGTGTCCTCCCCGCAACATCACGGAAAAGCCCGGATTCCGGACACATTCGCGCCCCAATGACCAACAATTAACCAAGCGCGAATACGCCGCCTTAAGATTACCAGCGGTAAAAATATCGCCTCAAATCCTTCCGATCAGGAGATAACCCCGGATGCGTTCTGTAACGCCCCTCATCGCCGTGCTGCGTGCTGCCGCGCTGGTGGTCCTCGTGGTCGCTGTGGCGGCCTGTTCACGCAACGGCGCAGGCGGTACCGGCGTCGGTAACCTCGGGCCTGGCGGCGGCGCCCCCGGCAGCCAGCAGGAATTCCTGGTGAGCGTCGGCGACCGCGTGTTCTTCGAGACCGACTCCTCGAACCTGACGCCCATCGCTTCGTCGACGCTCGACAAGCAGGCGCAGTGGCTCAACCAGTACAAGAACTACCGCATCATGATCGAAGGCCACGCCGACGAGCGCGGCACGCGCGAGTACAATATCGCGCTGGGCGCCCGTCGCGCCTCGATCGTGGTCAACTACCTGACCTCGAAGGGCGTCGACGCTCGCCGCATCACTTCGAAGTCGTTCGGCAAGGAGCGTCCTGTGGCCATTTGCAACGATATCTCGTGCTGGTCACAAAACCGCCGTGCTGTGACGGTCGTACAATAGGCTCGAGCGGACTTCGGGGCGGAGACCGCGGCAACGCGATATCTCGCGCGTAATCCCCGAAGGCACGTTCGACTGGAGGCAAGAGCGCCGGGCGCCGCGTATTTGGGCCCGGCGCTTTCTTTTTGTCGAAATCCTGCGCTAATCCAAAGCCGTGCAGCGTCTCGCTGCCTGCGACCCCACTTCGACCACTCCTGGACCCGACGGAGCTTTGATGGTGAAACTCCCCCCAATTCGCGGATCGGCTTACTGGCCCGCGATTTACGCCGCCCTGCTTGCCGCAGTGCTGGCGGTTCCGGCCTTTGCCGCGACCGGCCCGCTGACGGCCGGCCAGACGAGCCAAAAAACGCCCTCCCTGCCACCCCGGGCCATCGTCGAAACGCGCATCCATGTGGCGCAGAACCAGCAGTCGGCGGCTGAGCTTCTGGTTCGCATCCAGGACCTTGAGGAGCTGATCCGCTCGCTCACCGGCCGCGTCGAGGGGCTGGAGTTCCAGCTCACCCAGATGCAGACGCAGTTGGCCAAGCAGGCCGAGGACAACGAGTTTCGCTTCCAGCAGCTGGAAGGCGGTGCTGGGGGAAAACCGCAGGCGGCAGCGCCAACTGACGGCGCGACGCCGTCCGATACGCTGCCGCAGACCCCGGCCCAAGAAACTCCTGCCGTCGCCGCAACACCCGAGGCGCCGGCCGCCGCCGTCCCGATGGATGACCTGCCGCTCGCCGACCTCAATGGCGAACCGATGGACAGCCTCGGCGATTCCGCCGATCCGCTGCTCAAGGGCGGCATCGACCAACTCGGCACCATGCCCGAGGATGACGCGCTCAGCCTCGATCCGGCACGGCCGCTCGACCTGTCGCTGGGTGGTGGCGGCGAGATCTCCAATGGTGACGCCAAGGCGCAGTACGACGCCGGCTACGACGCCATGACCCGCGGCGACTACGCTTTCGCTGCCGATCAGTTCCAGCAGTTCGTGGTGCTCTATCCGGACGACCCGCAGGCGCCCGATGCCATCAACTGGCTAGGCGAGGCTCTGATCCAGCGCGGCGAGTTCACCGACGCGGCGCAGGTGCTGGCCGATGGCTACACGAAGCACAAGGACAGCAAGCGGGCCCCGGACATGATGCTGAAGCTCGGCGTTGCCCTGGTCGGTGCGGATCAAGTCGATGTCGGCTGCCGCACCTTCTTCACTTTGAAACAGCGCTACCCGCAGCTCAGTCCGGCGTTCACGCAGCGGCTCGCCGAGGAGAACCAGAAGGCGCAATGCCCGGTGGTAAACTGATCGATAGCGGGGCGATCTTCGCCCCGCTCGCCGAATTCCGGCGCATCGGGCTCGCCGTCTCGGGCGGGCCCGACAGTCTGGCGCTGCTGCTGCTGGCCGCTGAGTTCGCCAACCAGCACGCCGCGCACGAGCGCTTCGTTGTTTATTCCGTCGACCATGGACTTCGGCCCGAAGCCGCGGCGGAGGTGGCCTATGTCACCGAGGCCGCCCGCAAGCTCGGCTTCGCGGCCCGCGCCATCAAGTGGGAAGGGCCGAAGCCAGCAACCGGCATCCAGCAGGCGGCGCGCACGGCGCGCTACGGGCTGATCGCCGAGGCGATGGCCGCCGACGAGACCGAAATCCTCCTCACCGCGCATCACCTCGCCGACCAGGCCGAGACAGTGCTGATGCGGCTCGCCCATGGCAGCGGCATCGAGGGCCTGCGCGGCATGGACTATTTCGCCGAGATCGCCGGCCTCGTAGTGGTGCGGCCGCTGCTCGGCATCGACCCCGCCGATCTGGCGAAGCTGGTCGCGGCTTCGAATCTCACGCCGGTCACCGATCCCAGCAATTCCGACACCGAATACGAGCGCGTCCGCTGGCGCCAGATGCTGCCGCAACTGGCGGCACTCGGCCTCGATGCGCGCCGGCTGTCGCGCTTCGCCGACCGGATGCGCGATGCCGACAGGGCGCTCGCCAACATGGCGGCAGCGACCGAGACGAGCCTCGATCCGGCGACTGGAACCCGCGGCATCGCCCGCATCGTGCTGGTGCGCCTGCCGCGGGCGGTGGCGATCCGGGTGGTGGCGACGCTGCTGGACCAGGTAGGCGGCGGGCAGAAGCCGCATGATCTCGCGCCGATCGAAGCGCTGACCGACCGATTGCGGATCGAGACAGCCCTGAAGCGGACAAGTTTGCATGGTTGTTTTATCGAGAGCGACGGCACGGCTATCGTCGTCGTGCGGGAGCCGGGCCGGCAGGCGGCTCGTCAATCCCGCGTGAGGTCCGAGCCACCCGTGACGCGGAATTAACCGGAAAAGCGCAAGCTCTCTCGACTTTCCGGCCAAACCGCCGCACGAGTTTCGGCCCGCCGCTACCTTGTAAGGCCCAGGAGCGAGGCCTACATTCGCCCAACTCTCCGGCCACTTCCCTGCCGGACTTCAGGACAGGATTGATGAACGTCAATTTCCGGAACTTCGCCATCTGGTTGGTGATTCTGTTCATGCTGATGGGCCTGTTTCAGGTCTTTCAGTCGTCTACCAAGTCGATCTCGGTGACGGACAAGAGCTACAGCCAGTTTGTCTCCGACGTCGACGCAGGTAGCGTGAAGTCGGTGACCATCACCAACGACATTGTAACGGGCGTAACGAATAGCGACGCCAAGTTCGAGACTGTGATCCCGCAGGGCGCCGATATCATTTCGCGCCTCGAGGATCGCGGCGTGCAGATCACGGCGCAGCAGCCGGAATCCAGCCCGTTCTGGGGCATGCTGCTCACCTCGTGGCTGCCGTTCCTGGTCATCATCGGCGTGTGGTTCTTCTTCATCCGGCAGATGCAGGGTGGAGGCCGCGGCGGTGCCATGGGCTTCGGCAAGTCGCGCGCCAAGCTCCTGACCGAGACGCAGGGCAAGATCACCTTCGAGGATGTCGCCGGTGTCGACGAGGCCAAGCAGGACCTCGAAGAGATCGTCGAGTTCCTCCGCGATCCGGGCAAGTTCCAGCGCCTGGGCGGCAAGATCCCGCGCGGCGTGCTGCTGGTCGGCCCGCCGGGTACCGGTAAGACGCTCATCGCCCGCGCCGTCGCCGGCGAAGCAAATGTGCCGTTCTTCACCATCTCGGGTTCGGACTTCGTGGAAATGTTCGTCGGCGTGGGCGCTTCGCGTGTCCGCGACATGTTCGAGCAGGCCAAGAAGAACGCGCCCTGTATCATCTTCATCGACGAAATCGACGCCGTCGGTCGGCATCGTGGCGCAGGCCTCGGTGGTGGTAACGACGAGCGCGAGCAGACCCTGAACCAGCTGCTGGTCGAGATGGACGGCTTCGAGGCGAACGAGGGCATCATCCTCATCGCCGCGACCAACCGCCCCGACGTGCTGGATCCGGCGCTGCTGCGTCCGGGCCGCTTCGACCGCCAGGTCGTGGTGCCGAACCCCGACGTGCAGGGTCGCGAGAAGATCCTCAAGGTGCACGTCCGCAAGGTGCCGCTGTCGCCTGACGTGGACCTCAAGGTACTGGCCCGCGGGACGCCCGGTTTCTCCGGTGCGGACCTGATGAACCTCGTCAACGAGGGTGCTCTGCTCGCGGCGCGCCGCAACAAGCGCTTCGTCACGATGAGCGAATTCGAGGACGCCAAGGACAAGCTGATGATGGGCGCCGAGCGCCGCACCCTCAGCCTGACCGAGGAAGACAAGAAGCTCACCGCCTATCACGAAGCCGGGCACGCGCTGCTCGCCATCAAGATGGAAGCCTCCGATCCGATCCATAAGGCGACGATCATCCCGCGCGGCCGTGCGCTGGGCATGGTGATGCGCCTGCCGGAGCGTGATCAGGTGTCGCTCACCCGCCGCAAGGCCTATGCCGACCTCGCGGTCGCCATGGGTGGCCGGGTCGCCGAAGAGGAAATCTTCGGCTACGACAAGGTGACCTCGGGCGCTTCCGCCGACATCAAGATGGCCACCGGGCTCGCCCGCGCCATGGCGACGGAATGGGGCATGTCCGACAAGCTCGGCCCGCTGCTCTACGGCGACAACCAGGACGAAGTGTTCCTCGGCCGCTCGATGATGCAGCGTCAGGTGCATATGTCGAACGACACGCAGAAGATCGTCGACGAGGAAGTGAAGCGCTTCGTCGAAGAGGGCTACGACACGGCGCAGAAGGTGATCCGCGAGAACATCGACGATCTCCACACCATCGCCAAAGCGCTGCTCGAATACGAG
>JBKJMF010000302.1:0-4855 GCA_046596525.1 Devosia sp.
GCTTTTCAACTGGAAGGCATGGTCCTGCAAGACAGCATTGAACTCTCGCCCTCTCCCTTACCAACCGAGTGCTCTACCACTGAGCTACTGCAGCTAACGCGGAGGCCAGGGGCGGGGCCCCGGCGGCGTGGGCGGTTACTGCCACAGGGTTCGGGACCACGCAAGCGCAAAAAGCGTGCAAACGGGGTACAGCGTCAATCGTGGCTTGCTGATAGAAATATGACGTTTACCGGAGGCGTCTGCTGCTAGCGGGGCCGAGACTGTCGGCCGTTCGGAACGGAGCAGCCCCGCCTCGACGGGCACACCGGCAGAGGACGTTCGTGACTGCCGGAGGTCGATCGAGATCTCGGAGAAACAAGGACTTGTATGTCCGAAGAGGCCGCCAAGCGAGAACAACGATTGGCCGCGAAGCTTCGGGAGAACCTGAAGCGGCGGAAGGAACAGGTGCGGGCCAGGTCGGCAAATGCGTCGGCAACCGGCGGTAAACCACAATCGGATAGTGAGCCATCTGATGATGAGGGTGGCGCCGCTGCGTTGAAGCCGCGCGGTGACTCGGATAGCTAGGGCAAGGGGCAGAAGGCTCCGCAGTCGGGAAGAAGACATGGATCGCATTCGTCTGGTCGGTGGGCACGAGTTGAGGGGCGAAATCCCCATCTCCGGGGCCAAGAACGCGGCCTTGCCGCTGATGATCGCCTCGCTGCTGACCAAGGACCCGCTGGTGCTGGAGAATGTGCCGCGGCTGGCGGACGTCAACCAGCTCGAGAAAATCCTCGAGAACCACGGTGTCGATATCGCCGTGCATGGCCGCAGGGCGCCGACGCTGGATGGCCAGCGGATGACGCTGCAGGCGGCCGAGATCGTCGACACGACGGCACCGTACGAGCTGGTTTCGACCATGCGCGCGAGCTTCTGGGTGATCGGGCCGCTGTTGGCGCGGGCGCATGAGGCGCGGGTGTCGCTGCCGGGTGGCTGCGCCATCGGTACGCGGCCGGTGGACCTGTTCCTCTACGGGCTGAAGGAACTCGGGGCCGAGATCGAGATCGACGAGGGCTATGTCGTGGCGCGGGCGCCGAAGGGCGGCTTGCGCGGGGCGCGCGTGGTGTTCCCCAAGGTGACGGTGGGCGCGACGCATGTGCTGCTGATGGCGGCAACGCTGGCCAAGGGCACCACGGTGCTCGAGAACGCGGCGATGGAGCCCGAGATCAGTGATCTCGCCGAGTGCCTCGTCAAGATGGGCGCGAAGATTACCGGCATCGGCACACGGACGCTGACCATCGAGGGTGTCGATGAGTTGCATGGCGCGACCCACTCGGTGGTGGCGGACCGGATCGAGACCGGGACCTATGCGATGGCGGCCGCGATGGCGGGCGGCGATGTGCTGCTGAAGCATGCGCGGGCCGAGCATCTGCAGGCGGCGCTCGATACGCTGGGCCAGGCCGGTGTGCAGGTCAACCAGGAAGCGGGCGGCATTCGCGTGCGGCGCAATGGCAACGGCATCCAGGCCGTGCATGCGGAAACCCAGCCATTCCCGGGCTTTCCGACCGATTTGCAGGCGCAGTTCATGGCGCTGATGACTATGGCCAACGGCACTTCGCAGATCCGCGAGACGATCTTCGAGAACCGCTACATGCATGTGGCGGAGCTGGCGCGGTTCGGGGCCGACATCAAGGTCGATGGCCAGGTCGCGACGGTGACCGGCGTGTCGCAGCTGAAGGGCGCGCAGGTGATGGCGACGGACCTTCGAGCCTCGGTTTCCCTGGTGATCGCGGGGCTGGCGGCGCGCGGCGAGACGGTGGTCAACCGGATCTATCACCTCGACCGCGGCTTCGAGCGGCTCGAGGACAAGCTGAGCGCCGTGGGTGCGGAGATCGAGCGGATCGCCGGGTGATCTGGCGGTTCGGGTGGCGATGCGGCTCAAGCTGCATTGCCCCCTGCCCGCTTAGCTTGTAGATCGTGTTTCGGGCCCCTACTTGCTGGTCAACTTCACCATTTCCCGGACCCCTCACATATGACCGATCTCAAGCTTCTGGCGCTTGATAGCGAAGACCTCGACGTGATCTCGGCGACCACTCAGGACGCCATCGTGCGCGTCGGCGATATGGGATTTGCCAAGGCTGACAAGCGTTTCGCCATGCTGATGAACCGCTATGCCTGGGAAGATGGCGGAGATGCCAAAGCCTTGGCCAAGGCCGGGGTGCGGAAGCGGGCGGCGCTGCATTTCGACCGGGTGACCGGGGTGAAGGTGGCGGGGATCGATACCAATTCGGTCGAGGGCGCGCTGGAATTGCTGACCATTCGCTTCACTGAAAGCGAAGCGCCAAGTGGTTGGATTGACTTGGCTTTTGCCGGTGGCGGGACGGTGCGGCTGGAGGTTGAGGTGCTGGAGGCGCGGCTGCAGGACCTCGGGTCGGCCTGGGCGGCGAAGGCCAAGCCAGAGCACGCTGCCTGATGCCGGTCAGGCTCGACAGCCGCGATGCCGGCTTTGCTAAATCATTCGAAACACTGCTGAATTCGAAGCGGGAAGCTTCGGAGGAAGTGGGCGCGGTGGTGTCCGCCATCCTCGCCGACGTGAAGGCACGGGGCGATGCGGCGGTAATCGAATATACCGAGCGCTTCGACAGACCGGCTCAAACTTCGTGGCAACTTCGCGTCACGGACGACGAAATAGCTGCGGCTAGCTCACGAACTTCTGCCGATGTGCTGTCGGCACTGACGCTGGCGCATGAGCGCATCCGCGCGCACCACGAAAAGCAGAAGCCGCTCGACCACATCTACCAGGATCACCTCGGGGTGACGCTGGGGACGATCTGGACGCCGGTCGAGGCGGTGGGCATCTATGTGCCGGGCGGTACGGCGGCCTATCCGTCATCGGTGCTGATGAACGCGGTGCCGGCCAAGGTTGCCGGCGCGAGCCGCATCGCCATGGTGGTGCCGATGCCGGGCGGCGAGGCGAATGATGCGGTGCTGGCCGCGGCGAAGATTGCGGGCGTCACCGAGATCTACCGGATCGGCGGGGCGCAGGCGATCGGAGCGCTGGCCTATGGCACGGAGACGATCCCGGCGGTGTCGAAGATCGTCGGGCCTGGCAATGCCTATGTGGCGGCGGCAAAGCGGCAGGTATTCGGGACGGTGGGCATCGACATGATCGCCGGGCCATCGGAGGTGCTCGTCATCGCCGACTCGTCGGCCAATCCGGCCTGGGTGGCGGCGGACATGCTGGCGCAGGCCGAGCATGGTGGCGGGGCGCAGGCGATCCTCATCACCACCGACCACAAGCTGGCCGACGTGGTCGAGGACGAGGTGTGGCGGCAAATCGAACTGCTGCCGCGGGCCGAGATCACCCGCGCGGGGTGGGAAGAGTTCGGCGCGGTGATCACCGTCGCCTCGATGGCGGAGGCGGTCGAGCTCGCCAACCGGATCGCGTCGGAGCATGTGGAGCTGGCGGTCGACGATCCGCAGGCGCTGCTCCCCAAAATCCGCAATGCTGGTGCGATTTTTCTCGGGCATCACACGCCCGAGGCGATCGGCGACTATGTGGGCGGTTCGAACCATGTGCTGCCGACGGCCCGCTCGGCGCGCTATGCGTCGGGGCTTGGAGTGCTGGATTTCATGAAACGCACGTCGGTGCTGCAATGCGACCCGGCTTCGCTGGCGGAGCTGGCGCCGGCGGCGCGGACGCTGGCGGCGACAGAAGGGCTCGAGGCGCATGCGCGCTCGATATCGATAAGGCTCAATCGGTAGATGGCGCTCTCGCCGCGACAGTTCGATCCCAAGAGCGATCGTATCGTCGCCGTGACCCTCGATCCCAATACGATCACCTCGGTGGACCCCGACGAGGTGCATGAGTGGCGCATCGCCATCTACGACCTCGTGGAGCAGAACGTCTTCGCCCCGGCGCGGGTGAAGGCGACGGGCCCTTATGCGCTGCACGTTTCGATCGTTGGCAACTATATCGTGCTCGATGTGCGCAACCCGGACACCTATGAGCCGATCGCCGCGCATTACCTGTCGCTGACGCCGTTCCGGCGGCTGATCCGCGACTATTTCCGCATCCGCGAGAGCTATTACGACGCGATCAAGACCGGCTCGACCTACCAGATCGAAACCGTCGACATGGCGCGGCGCGGGCTGCACAACGACGCAGCGGAGCTGCTGCGCACCCGGCTCGACAACAAGCTGGAGATGGATCTCAACACGGCGCGTCGGCTGTTCACCCTGATCTGCGCGGTGCAGCCGTTCGCCAGCCGCATCGACGAGCGTGAGTCGACGCTGCCGACGGTGCTGTTCGTCTGCTCGATGAACTCGGTGCGCTCGCCGATGGCGGCAGCGCTGGCGCGGCGGTTCTTTCCCGGGCGGCTGATCGTCCGCTCGGCGGGGGTGCGCTCGGGCAAGGCTGACGGGTTCGTCCACGAAGTGATGGAAGAGATCGGGGTCGATATGAGCGTCCACACCCCGCACACCATGGACGAACTGGTGGCGAACCATTTCGACCTGGTGATCACGCTTTCCAACGACGCGCCGGAGGCGGTGGAACGGCGCGGGCTGGAGATGGGCGCCATCGAGCATTGGCCGATGCCGGACCCGACCGAAACCGAGGGCAACCGCGAGGCGGTGCTGAGTGCGTACCGGACGCTGCGCGACACGCTGCAGCAGCGGGTGCGGGAGCGGCTGGAGAAGCTGGTGGCGGCGCCGACCAAGGTGGCTTGAGGGCGAGAAAAACAGGGGCGCGTAGTTGATGCAGACGGCCCCCTCCCATCCTCCCGCATAATGGGGGAGGTGCCGCATCGAGTATCAGGCAACGATCGAGCCGCAGCCTGACTCTTCACCTCCCCCTTCATGGGGGAGGCCGGGAGGG
>JBKJMF010000342.1:0-5860 GCA_046596525.1 Devosia sp.
AAGCCGGGGGGGGAGGAGCCCGGTTCCGGCGGCCTGACGCCTCGCATCCGAGCCAAAACACTAGGCTGGACGGGCCTCGGGCAACAATTTACAAATCGGCCGTTCGATTGAGTTTTCGTCAATGGTTGAGACCGGTCACCTGCTCAATGCCCTGCGCGCCTTCGAAGCGGCGGCGCGGCTCGGCAGCGTCAAGAAGGCGGCGCAGGATCTGAGCGTCACCGATGGCGCCGTCAGCCGCCAGATCAAGCATCTCGAGGATGCGCTGGGGGTCGAGCTGTTCGAGCGCGGCAACCGCTCAATCCGCCTGACCCCGGCCGCCGCCGAGTATGCCGCCACCATTTCCGAGGCCTTCGCCTCGATCGCCCGCGGCACCGAACAGTTGCGCCACGCGCACAACCGCCAGACCATCATGCTGACCGCGCCCGATGCATTCCTGCTGCGTTGGCTGGTGCCCCGGCTGCAGAGCCTCGAGGCGCTGCTCGATGGCACCTCGGTCCGCCTCACCACCTGGAGCCGCGAGATCAACCCGGCCGATCGCTCTATCGACATCTATATCGGCGTCGGCCCGGTGCCCGAGATCCCCGGCATGACCGTCGCCACCGTCGCCCCCGAAACCTTCGGCCCGGTGGTCAGCCCCATGCTGATGAAGGGCCGCGAGGACGACATCGATTTCCTCTGGACCCTGCCGCGCCTCGATACCGTCTGGCCGCCCGACATGTGGTCCAACTGGGCCCGCGAGGCCGGCATCACCCTCCAGCCGCGCGAGTTCATCTCCTACGACCTGCTCTTCTACACCCTGCAGGCCGCCGAAGCCGGCCTTGGCGTCACCATCGGTCCCGGCCCGGCCATCAGCGACGCGATCAAACAGGGCCGCATGCTCGCCCCGCTCGGCATGGTCACCCGCCCCGGCAGTTGGTACCTCGCCTGGCGCAACGATCGCTCGGTCCGGGTGATGAACCTGGTGAAGCGCTGGTTCGAGCGCGAATTCGCCGAATGACCCCCGGATCGCTTTCAGGAAAAGTTGCAGACTTTTCCGGTTCGAAAGCGCGACCAAGTCAAGTGTACGAGCATCTCGTCGATTCAATGAAGCGGTGAGATGCTCGCGCGTGCCAATATGCGCGCGGCAAGAACGAGGGGGGACCACATGACCGATTTGCCAAGCTACGACCTCACCGGCAAGACCGCATTGGTAACCGGCGCCGCCCGCGGCCTCGGCCGCGCCATCGCGCTGGCCCTCGCCAATGCCGGCGCCGACAGCGCGCTGGGCCTCCGCGACATTGCCTCTGGTGCCGAGGTGAAAGCCGAGATCGAAGCCCTCGGTCGCCGTGCCGTGCCGCTGCAGATGGATGTGATGGACCTACCGCAGGCCTACACCGCAGTCGACGCCGCCATCGCCGCCCTCGGCCACCTCGATATCCTCGTCAACAATGTCGGCGGCGGCACCGAAGGCCCGATCGAGGATTTCACCGAGGACGAGTTCGACCTCACCATCGATCTCAACGTCAAGGCGAGCTTCTTCATCGCCCAGCGCGTCGCCCGCCATATGATCGCCCGCGGCAAGGGCGGCGCCATCGTCAACATGAGCTCGCAGGCCGGCTTCATCGCGCTCCCCGGCGAAGCCATCTACTGCCTCTCCAAGGCCGCCGTCGCCCACATGACCAAGTGCATGGCCGTCGAGTGGGGCAAGCACCGCATCACCGTCAACGCCGTCGCTCCCACCTTCATCGAAACCGACGGCACCGCCGAAGCCCTTGGCCGCCCCGGCTTCCGCGACGACGTGGTCGAACGCATCGCCGCGCTCCACCGCGTCGGCCAGCCCAGGGAAGTCTCCGGCGCCGTCGCCTTCCTTGCCTCTCCCGCCGCCAGCCTGATCACCGGTCAGACCCTGTTGATCGACGGCGGCTGGACCGCGCGCTAGATTTGACCAGCCGGTCAACTTTCGATGTGACCGTCAGAGCTTCGTCAAGCAAATACAAATCAGTAACCACCTGTAACGTCGCTCTCCGGCAACTACGCAGTTTTTGACATTGTTAACCCGCGCCCTGTTTAGATGCCGTAGTTCAACCGCTGCTTTGGGGCCCAGCCGGTGCGTGTGCTTATTATCGATGACTCGCGATCGAGCCTGGCCTTTCTTGGCCATGTAATCGGTGCGCTTGAAGGCATCGAGATCGCCTCCTGCCTGCTGCCGAGCAAGGCCCTGGCGCTTGCCGCCACCACGCAGTTCGATCTGGTGCTTGTCGATCACGTCATGCCCGAAATGGATGGCGTCGAGCTGACCCGCCGGCTGCGCGCCCAGGAGGCCTATCGGCTGGTGCCCATCGTCATGGTCACCTCCGACAACGCCCCGGCGCTGCGCGTCCGCGCCATCGCCGCCGGCGCCACCGATTTCGTCAACAAGCCCTTCGATTCCACCGAACTGCAGGCCCGTGTCCGCAACCTCCTCGCCCTGCGCCAGTCGCAGATCGAGCTGGCCGATCGCGCCGCCTGGCTCGCCCGTGAGGTCGAGAGCGCCACGCGCCATCTGGTCGAGCGCGAGGAAGAGATCATCTGGCGCCTCGCCCGCGCCATCGAATATCGCGACGGCGACACCGGCGAGCACGTCTCGCGCGTCGCCCAGGTGTCCTCGATGATCGCTGCCGCCATCGGTCTCAGCCCCGAACGCTGCCGCGTCATCTATCTCGCCGCCCCGCTGCACGACATCGGCAAGATCGGCATCGCCGATGCGATCCTGTCGAAGCCCGGCAAGCTGACGCCGGATGAACTCAAGATCATGCGCACCCACGTCTCGATCGGCGCCCGCATTCTCGAACACGCTCGTCCGAGGTCATTCGCACCGCCGAGCTGATCGCTCAGAGCCACCACGAGCGCTGGGACGGCGCCGGCTATCCCGACAAGCTCTCCGGCGCCGATATCCCGATCGAAGCCCGTGTCGTCGCCATCGCCGACGTATTCGACGCGCTCTGCTCCGAGCGCCCCTACAAGCGCGCCTGGCCGATCGAAGAGGCGCACCGCGAGATCGTCTCGCTCTCCGGCACGCATTTCGACCCCGCCTGCGTAGCCGCCTTCGAGATCCGCTGGGCGGAAATCCTGGCGCTGATGCCAGCCGCTCCCGAGGCCGCTCGCCTCGCCGGGTGAAACCGGTTCCTCCCCGCCAAGTCATCGCCACACCAACGCCTCTTCGCCTCCGGGACGATGCCCGGCACTACATGGCGGCCTCGTCTGCGGGCGGGCCCCGCCGCGTCAGTATCGGCAGTATTGGCCACCCAGCGATCGCTGTCGGTGACTCCCGGCAAGCATCCGAGGACTCGCCGAGAGTCACGCGACGACTCGCGGCCGACTCGTGGGGCGAGATGTACATTTCAGGGCGGCGGATGTAATGCTTGTGAGTACTTGGTTGCCGCAATTCTACCAAATACTGCTTAGCGGTAATTGAGACTTAACAAATACCGCCGATCATCGTTGTCATTAGGGGCAAACAGCAATTCCGAGTGGACGCGGGGACTGTTTTCGGCCGGGGCGACAGAACATGTCGCTTCGCCGCAGGCTGTCGCTTTGCGCCTACAGCAAGACGTTACGTATCGCAGAAGCATACTTATCCGGGGCCAGAACGAACCCATGTCGCGACCATCACCGCACCCGCTCCGTTTGAGCGGCGACCTCTCCTTGCGCAATATTTCCGAGCTTCACCAACGCCTGACCGAGGCGCTGTCCGAGCACCAGGCCATCGCCATCGACACCGCAGACGTCGAGAGCGTCGATGCCGGCACGCTGCAACTGCTGGTCGCTGCCACCAAGACCGCTGCCACCACCGACCGCACCCTTAGCCTCGACGCCGATGCCGCAACGCCGATGGGCCGCGCCCTGATCCGTGCCGGCTTCTTCTCCGAAAACGGCAGGCCGCTGGTGCCCTCCCTTTCCTGGACCATCACCCGCGAGGCGGCATGACCAAGACCATCCTCACCATCGACGATTCCGCCTCCATCCGGCAGATGGTCGCCATGACGCTGAAGAGCGCAGGCCTGAACGTGCTGGAGGCCGGCAACGGGCTCGAAGGCTACAACAAGGCCACCACCGAGACCGTCCACGCCGTGATCACCGACCTCAACATGCCGGTGATGAACGGGCTGGAGTTTCTGAAGAAGTTCCGCCAGCACCCGATGGGCAAGGGCATCCCGGTGATCCTGTTGACCACCGAGTCCGACGAGGAACTGAAGCGCCAGGCCCGCGAGTCCGGCGCCACCGGCTGGATCGTCAAGCCGTTCAAGCAGGAGCAGTTGCTGGCCGTCATCAAGAAGGTGACCGGCGCATGAGTTCCGACCCCACCGATACCTTCCGGCAGGAAGCCCGCGAGTTGCTCGAGCAGCTGGAGCAGGGCCTGCTCGATCTCGAGCAGAACCCCGCCGATGGCGACCTGGTCAATTCCGTGTTCCGCGCCCTCCATACCATCAAGGGCTCCGGCGCGATGTTCGGCTTCACCGATGTCGCGGCGTTCGTCCACGAGTTCGAGACCGCGTTCGACCGGGTCCGCAAGGGCCTTTCGCCGATCACCCCGGACCTGGTCGGCGTGGCGCTCGACGCCAAGGACCACGTCCACCACCTGATCGAAACGCCCGACGCCGCCACCGACGCCGGCGACGCCATCCTCGCCGCGCTCCGTGCCATCGTCGAACCCGACCGCTTTCCGGCGGCGCCCATGCCGCAGAGCGCGACAGTCGCCGTCAATGCCGCGCCCGAGCTCACCGGCCGCTGGCGCATCCGCTTCAAGCTGCCCGAGGACGCGCTGGTCCACGGCACCAACCCGCTGCTGCTGCTCGGCGAAATCGCCGATCTCGGCCCCTGCGAAGTCACCGCGCTGATCGACAGCGTGCCCACCCTCGACGCCATCGACCCCGAAGCTTGCCACCTCGCCTGGCGGGTCGATCTCACTCACCCCGACCCGACCGCAGCGCTCGATGACGTGTTCCTGTTCCTCAAGGACGGGATGGAGCTCTCGATCGAGCCCGTCGCCGCCGTCTCCTCGCCAGTGCTCGATATCCTCGCCGAGGACGAGCCCGCGCCGGTGCTGGACCTCGATGATCAGGTGGCCGACGCCGCGCCGGTTCGTGCCGCCCGCGAGCAGAAAGCAGAAACCGCCGACCGCGGTCCCAGCTCGCTGCGCGTCCCGGCCGAGCGGCTCGATGAACTGATGGATCGTGTCGGCGAACTGGTCATCGCCCAGGCCCGCCTGTCGCAGCTGGCCGCTCAGAGTTCCGACGGGAACCTCAAGACCATCGCCGAGGAACTGGAGCGCCTGTCGTCGGGCCTGCGCGATACCACGATGGGCATCCGCATGGTGCCGATCGGCTCGCTGTTCTCCCGCTTCCGCCGCCTCGTCCATGACCTCTCTCGCGATCTCGACAAGGAGATCGAGTTCATCACGTCAGGCGAGGATACCGAACTCGACAAGACCATGATCGAGCGTCTCGCCGACCCGCTGGTTCACCTGATCCGTAACGCGGTCGACCACGGGCTCGAAACCACCGAGCAGCGCATCAAGGCCGGCAAGCCCATCAAGGGCACCGTCCGCCTCTCCGCCGTCTATGCCGGCGCCGAAGTGGCCATCTCGGTCACCGACGACGGCGCCGGACTCAACCCCATCCGCATCCGCCAGAAGGCGGAAGAGCAGGGGCTGCTGACGCCCGAGAGCCGCATCTCCGACCAGGAACTGTTCCAGCTGATCTTCGCCCCCGGCTTCTCGACCGCAAAGGAAGTCACCTCGCTCTCCGGGCGCGGCGTCGGCATGGATGTGGTCAAGCGCACCATCGATGGCCTACGCGGCAAGATCGAGCTTTCCACCAAGCCGGGGCAGGGCACCACCGCC
>JBKJMF010000393.1:0-3514 GCA_046596525.1 Devosia sp.
CTCGATGCCGATGTCGCGGTGGTCGTCGCCTACGGCCTGATCCTCCCCAAGCCCATCCTCGAGGCGCCGCGTCTCGGCTGCCTCAACCTCCACGGCTCGTTGTTGCCGCGCTGGCGAGGCGCGGCGCCGATCCAGCGGGCGGTGATGGCCGGTGACGCCCGCACCGGCATCATGGTGATGCAGATGGACGAGGGCCTCGATACCGGCGCCATTGGCCTGATCGAGGAAATGCCCATCGGACCCGACATGACCTCGGGCGAGGTGCACGACCAGATGATGCTGGTCGGTGCCGACCTGATGGGCCGCGCGCTGGCGGCGCTGGAGCGCGGCAGCCTGCATTTCACCCCGCAGCCCGAGGCGGGGGTCACCTATGCGCAGAAGATCGACAAGGCCGAAGCGCGGATCGATTGGACCAAGCCCGCGAGCGAGGTGCACAACCTGATCCGCGGCCTCTCGCCATTCCCCGGCGCCTGGTTCGAACTCGAACTCAACGGCACCCCGACCCGCATCAAGGCGCTGCGCTCGACGCTGGTCGCCAGGCAGGGCGCCCCGGGCACCATCCTCCCCGACCTCACCATCGCCTGCGGCACCGGCGCGGTGCGTCTCACCGCCGTCCAGCGCCAAGGCAAGGGCGCCATGGATGCCGCGACCTTCCTGCGTGGAGCAGGCGCGCTGCCGGAACGGGCGGGCTGATGGCCCGTTACCGCCTTACCCTCGAGTATGACGGCCGGCCATTCCGCGGCTGGCAGCGGCAGGCGGGTGACCTCTCAGTGCAGCAGCTGCTCGAAGAGGCGATCACCAAATTCTCCGGAGAGAGCGTGGTGACCCAGGCCGCCGGCCGAACCGATGCCGGCGTCCACGCACTCGGCCAAGTCGTGCATTTCGATCTCGAGCGCGATTGGGACCCGTTCAAGGTCCGCGAGGCGCTGAACTATCATACGAAGCCATATCCGGTGGCGATCCTTACCGCCGATCTGGTCGACGAGACCTTCGAGGCCCGCTTCTCGGCCATCGCCCGGCACTACGAGTATCGCATCCTCAACCGCCGGGCCCGGCCGGGCCTCGATGCCGGCCACGTCTGGCACGTGCCGGTGCCGCTGGATGCCGACCGCATGCACGAGGCGGCGCAGTTGATCCTCGGCAAGCACGACTTCACCACGTTTCGCGCCGCCGAGTGCCAAGCCAAATCGCCGGACCGCACGCTCGATACCTTCACCGTGTCGCGGCAGGCCGAAATGATCGTCGTAACCGCCAAGGCGCGGAGCTTCCTCCACAGCCAGGTGCGCTCGATGGTCGGCTCGTTGAAGCTGGTGGGCGACGGCAAGTGGAGCCCGGGCGATTTCCGCGCCGCGCTCGATGCGCGCGATCGTTCCCGTTGCGGGCCGCTGGCGCCGCCCGACGGGCTTTACCTCACGAAGGTGGATTACTAGCCGCGATCTCGGCCAGCTGCTCCGGCGAGAGCGGGAAGATCACCCCCACCAGCAGCAGCGCGATGCTGACGCCCACCAGTTGCGCCACGAGGAACATTGCGATCTGCCACGCCGAGAGCGTCACGATGAGGCGCGCGATGTTGACCTCGATGACGATCACCACGATCCCCACCGCAATGATCAGGAATTCACCACCGACGCCGAACAGGCCGAGCAAGGTGCTGGCGATGGTGAGGAAGAACGACGCCCAGTTATCGGCAACGAGATAGGGCACCAGCCCGTCGAGCCGCTTCACCTGACGCAGCAGGATGGCCGAGAACGCGATCTGGAAGCCGAACAGCATGGCCACGGTGACCACCGCTCGGAACACCGAGCCCCTGGCCCCCTCGATGCCCAGCAGCAGCGGCAGTGCGCTTGTGAACAGGGTGACTGTGAGGAACGCGATAAAGCTGCCGACCAGCCCGCGCTGCGAGAAATCGAAATAGCCACTGGCCTGGCGGTTGCCGATGACCAGCGCCGCGACGCCGCGGCCGGCCGAAGCCACCTCGTTCCAGATTTCGTTGCTGCGTTCAGGCACTAGCTGATCCCTTGCATACCGGAGGTCAGCATGTAGAGCCCGACACGGACCGCGACAAGCGCGGCAATGGAAAGAATGGCAAACGCGGCGGAAATGCCGATCCGCAGTTTGCCGATTTCCCGCGCCACCCGAAACAGCATGAAACCAGTAACGCCGAGCGTCGCGATCTGCAGGTTGGCCCCGGCGAGATAGGCGAGTGGTAGCGACAGCCCAAGAATGAACGCCAGCGCGTAGGTGCTTGGCACCGCCATCGCGACGGCTGGCGCCCCAAGCAGCCGCCCGGTGATCCAGATGATCAGCCAGATCGTGGCGAGCAGCGCGGCGTTGACGCCGATGCTGAGCAGCACCAGGCCCCAGCCGGGAAAGCCGCTGAGCGAACTCTCGACGACCACCAGCAACATCACCACGGCGAAGTAGAAGCCGGTGGCGTTGACCAAGCCGAGACCGCTGAGGTTGAACTTCTCCGCCGCCCCAGCCCGGGCCGTCAGCAGGTCGAGCCAGCCGATGACGGCGCGCCATAGCTCGCCGAAGGCGTTCATGGCGCAGCCATCATCGCCTGACCGGTCGGCAGCGCCAGCAACACGAAGCTCGCGGCAAACGTGCCGAGCGCAGCCAGCACACCGATCAGGATCGCCCCGCCCCAGCCCACCCCGAGCAGGCTCTTTGCCGCCCGCGCCACGAAGTAGCCGAGTATACCGAGCATTGCCGTGCCGGCGCTGACGCCGAATGCCCCGAGGATCGTGGCGACGAGTTGGCTAAGGGCGAGCACCAGGGCCAGGAACAGGAAGAGCGCCGGCAATTGCTCGCGCTTGCCGAGCAGCAGCGCCGCGCCTCCGACCACGGCAAACGGCACCGCCGTCGTCACCAGCGCGAGCACTGCGAAATCGACGACCGCCCGCAGCGCTTCGGGCAACGCACCGGCAAACGGGACGACCAGCAGCACCGCCTGCAGGATCGCCATCCCGACGATGCCGGTCGTCGCGTCCGCCCAGCTCACGCTGGCCGCGCTACCGTCAGTCGCCGGCGCACGGCCGAATGCCGCGCGCGTTGCCACATCGATGGCGCCGAGAAAACCGTTGGTCATCATTCGGCTCCGAGGTAGTCGGTGATGAACGCCGCATAGAGCGCGGTGAGCTCCTCGACATCGGCGATGCGCACGTTCTCGTCCACCTTGTGCATGGTCGGGCCGGGCAGCCCGAACTCGACCACCGGGCAGTACTCGGCAATGAACCGCGCGTCCGAGGTGCCGCCGCCGGTCGAGAGTTCCGGCGGGATGCCGGTCCGCAGCGCGATCGTCTCGATCAGTGTCTCGACCCCACCGCCGAGCGGCGACAGGAACGAGCGGGACGGGCGCCCAACGACCGTGAACTCCACCGTGCACTCGCGCACGTCCTGGTTGCCGATCACGTCATTGATCGCCTCGACCAGGCTCTCCGGTGTCCAGCGGTCGTTGTAGCGCACGTTGAAGCGCAGCAGCACCGAGGCCGGGATGACATTGGTGGTCTCG
>JBKJMF010000392.1:0-7040 GCA_046596525.1 Devosia sp.
TGCAGGCGCTGCTGAAGCGTGAAACGCTGTGGTTCCTGAGGAACGGCCGGTTCGACAATGGGCTGAAGCCGCTGGTCGATCGCTACCAGGACGGCATCGCGCAAGTGCGGGCGATGATCACTGGCCTCCTCGGGACCTATCTCGAGGGCGCCATCGGCGAGCGGACCTCCCGGCTGGAGTCCGCCGGCGTGAGCCGCGAGATGGCGCGGCGCTTCGCCGAACTACCGGTGCTGTCACTGGGGACGGACATCGTGCTGGTGGCGGAAAAGACGCGGACGCCGGTGGCCGATGCCGCGGTGGCGTTCTTCGGGGTGCTCGATACGTTCAAGCTGGGTCGCGTGGTCGAGCAGGGCAACGCCATCGTCCTCGCCGACAAGTTCGACCGCATGGCGCTCGACCGGGCGCTGGCCAACCTCTTGCGGGCGCAGCGTGATCTCACAGTCGACGCGTTGAGCCTCGGCACCGGCGCGGTGGATGGGCGGCTGGCGGCCTGGCGCAGCGCGCAGCCGGAGGCGATTGCCCGGGTTGCGGATGCGGTGCAGGGGCTCACCGAGGGCGAGATGACGGTGTCGCGGCTGAGCGTGGCGGCGGGGCTGCTGGGGGATCTGGCGCGAGGAGCTTGAAGCAGTGGCCACTGATGTGTACCTTTTTCGCAGATCGTACACGCTGGCTAGGGCAATGCGTACCAACATTGAGATCGACGATGAACTGATGGCGGCCACGATGCGGGCCAGCGGCAAGACCACCAAGAAGGCAGCCGTCGAAGAGGCCATGCGGCACTATACGCGGGCCATGCTCATGCGGGACATCGTTGAGAGCACACGTGGCATCGGCTGGGACGCCCCGGCCTTCGAAGAAGACGGCCCAGCCTACGACCCCAGGAAATGATCGTCGTCGACAGCTCAGTCTGGATCGATCACTTCAGGGACCTCCGTACCGAGGAAGTCGGGCGGTTCAGGGCGCTTGCCGCCCATACGATCCTCGTAGGAGACATCATCGTCCTCGAACTGCTTCGTGGCCTCGACAGCGAGAAAGAAGCTGTCCAGCTCCAGCGCAAGTTTGACGCCTATGGGGTAGCATCGATGCTCGACGCCCGCTTGGCGTACACCGGCGCCGCGTATTATCGCGCACTGCGACGGCGTGGCATCACCACCAGAACCTTCGCCGACCTTGCAATCGCTACCTACTGTATCGAGAACGGTCACCATCTGCTGCACCGGGATCGCGACTTCGAGCCATTCGAACGCTATCTCGGTCTGCGCGTGCTGCGCTGACTAGATTAGTGCCGGAAATGCCGCATCCCCGTCATCACCATGGCGATGCCGGCTGCGTCGGCGGCGTCGATCACCGCCTGGTCGTTCATCGAGCCGCCGGGCTGGATGACGGCCGTGGCGCCGGCTTCGACGGCTGCCAGCATGCCGTCGGGGAACGGGAAGAAGGCATCCGAGGCGACCACCGAGTCCTTGGTGAGGGCGCCTTCGATGCCGGCGGCTTCGGCGGCGTCGATGGCCTTGCGGTGGGCGACGCGGCTTGAATCGAGGCGGCTCATTTGGCCGGCGCCGATGCCGACAGTGGCGCCGTTCTTGACGTAGATGATGGCGTTCGACTTGACGTGCTTGGCGACCTTCATGGCGATCTTCAGGTCGCGCAGTTCGGCCTCGGTCGGCGCCTTCTTGGTGACGACGCGGAACTCGGTGTCGTCGACGTTGCGGTTGTCACGGCCCTGCACCAGCAATCCGCCGGCCAGCGACTTCACCGTCAGGCCGCCGGCCTTGGGGTCGGCGAGGGCGCCGGTGAGCAGCAGGCGCAGGTTCTTCTTGGCGGCGACGATCCGGATCGCCTCCTCGGTGGCGTCGGGGGCGACGATTACCTCGGTGAACACCTTGACGATCTCGGTGGCAGTGGCCGCGTCGATGGTCTGGTTCAGCGCCACGATTCCGCCAAAGGCGCTGACCGGGTCGGTGCGCAACGCCAGGTGATAGGCCTCGATCAGCGACGCGCCGGTGGCGAAGCCGCAGGGGTTGGCGTGCTTGATGATGGCCACGGCGGGGACCTTGGGGTCGAATTCGGAGACCAGTTCGAAGGCGGCGTCTGTGTCGTTGAGGTTGTTGTAGCTCAGCGACTTGCCCTGCACCTGCCGGGCGGTAGCGACGCCGGGGCGCTGCTCGCCGGTGGTGTAGAAGGCGGCCCACTGGTGCGGGTTCTCGCCGTAGCGCATCACTTCCTTCAGGTGCCCGGCAAAGCTGCGATAGGGCATCTCGGCATAGTCGAGGGTTCTTGCGAACCAGCTCGAAATCACCGAGTCATAGGCGGCGGTGCGGGCATAGGCCTTGGCGGCGAGGCGCTGGCGCATCTCGTAGGGCACGCCGCCGGTCTGGCGGATCTGCTCCAGCACAGCGTCATAGTCGGCGGGGTCGACGATCACCGTGACATAGGCGTGGTTCTTGGCCGCCGAGCGGATCATCGCCGGGCCGCCGATATCGATGTTCTCGATGGTCTCGTCGTAGGAGGCGCCCTTGGCGATGGTGTCTTCGAACGGATAGAGGTTGCTGACGAACAGGTCGATGGCGCCGATCCCATGCTCGTCCATCGAGGCCTTGTGCGTCGGGTTGTCGCGCACCGCGAGCAGGCCGCCGTGGACCTTTGGGTGCAGCGTCTTCACCCGGCCGTCCATCATTTCGGGAAAGCCGGTGAGATCGGAGATGTCGCGCACGGCGGCGCCAGTTGCGGCGATCAGCTTGTGGGTGCCGCCGGTCGACACCAGCTCGACACCGAGCCCGGCCAGCGCCTTGGCGAAATCCGCCATGCCGGTTTTGTCGAAAACGGAGAGCAGCGCGCGTTTGACCGGAACCACTTTGCCGTCGGACATGCCTGAATTTCCCGCGATGTGTGTGTCTTGGTTGGTCGCGCTCTCGAACCGGAAAAGTCTGCAACTTTTCCTGAAAGCGCTCCGTTGGCGGCTCGCTAGCACGGGAGGCGGCAGAAGGGAACCGGCGTCAGTTCTCTTCGAGGGTAAAAATCCAGCTGACCTCGTTGGCGTCGGAGACCAGCGTCTCCAGCACCAGTTGCTTGGTGCGATGGAAGCCGAAATAGGCCGATTGGCGGACGCTATCCTCGATCCGCATGTCGGCGCCTTCCCACAGGAAGGTCCAGACCGCACCGGAGTTGAGGCGCAGGCGGACCAGATCGTCGGTCAGTTGCACCTCGGTCTGGTGGGCGAGGTGGAAGCGGATGGCGGCGGCGCCGGAAACGCGGTTGCGATGGCGCACGAAGCGGTCCTGGCCGACCAGGGTCTTGCCCTCAGCCAGTAGCGTCAGGTGCCGCTCCAGCGACACGCCGAAGCGCTCGGCATAACCGTGGGCGGAAATGATCAGCGTGTCATCGGAGCTGCGGGCCTCCATCTCGCTGGGGCGGCCGAGCGGCAGCAGGCGGCCGGCGAGCGGGCCCGAAGGGGCGATGGCGGCGGCGGACAGTGCGTTGATGGTGGGCGCCGAGTGGGCGATGCCCTGCCGGAACAGCAGCGCGTCGTCGTAGTCGGACGGCGCCGGGCCGCAATTGCAGACGACGAGGTCGCGCCCGTGGCTGAACTCGAAGGCCAGTGCGCTGGCATGGGCGTGAGCGGTAAATTCGGGATCGGCGACGAGACCGGAATCGGCGACGACGATGGAGCGGCCGGCGATCAGCCGGCCATAACCGCCGGCGGTGCCGGTCTGTCGGGCGCGGGCGGCGCTCTGCGCCTGCACGGCGACGATCAGGTCGTGCGCCATCTGGCCGGTGCCGTTGAAGTAGGCGGGTTCGCCGGTGCCGAGCGAGATGGCGTCGAGCGCCCGGTGCATGCTCTCGGTCAGCTCGTCGAGGTCGTTCGAGGCCTGCTCGTGGTCGCGGCGCAGCGCCTGCTTGATGGTGATCAGCTCGACCAGCAGCTGGATCTGGATCTTGGCGGAGCGGCTGCGATGCAGCCCATCCTCGTCGATCTGGTTGTCGACAAGGTTGAGCACGTGGCGGACGCGGGCCTCGACCTCGGCATTGGGTCGATCGGAGCAGAGCGCCACGCCGACCAGTGCGATGGCGACGAGCAGCGCATCCACCGGATCGGTGGCGAGGAGGCTACGCACCTTGAGCGATGAAATCTGGGTGGAGAGCGAGCGGCCGATCTGCTGGGCCTGCTCCAGCGTCGCGCCCTCGGTGAGGATGTTGTAGTGCCGCAGCCAGTTGAGCACGCGCCGGCCGGTCAACGCCGGACCCCAGGCGTCGCGATTGAAATGGCCGTCGCGGCCGATCCAGTCGAGCGTCAGGGTGCGGGCGAAGCGGCGCTCCTCGTCGGTGCGGGCGTCGCGGAAGTGCCGCAGCCAGGCGAAGGCCTGCAGGTCGTCGTGCCAATCGTCGTGATCGACATCGAGCGAGAAGGGCGAAACGCCATGCGTGTCGACGAGCTTGGACGCGAGCAGATAGCGCCCCTGCATCATCTCGAGAATGGTTTCGCGGTCGGTGGGGCGAAACTCAGCGAGCGCCCCGATCAGGTCGTCATTGCTCGGGCCGGTCCAGGTCCAGCGGATCAGCGGATTGGTGACGATATGATCGGCCGCTGACAGCAATGTGCGGCGTGCGAGGAAACGCAGCGAATGTGCCAAGTCTACGTCCTCACATACGTTTGGCCCGCGGGCTCTGATAGGCCCGCGCGGAGAGCTTGCCAAGGGCTAGCCAAGTTATCTAGCGCCGCTTGAAGCGCGCAACGAAGAACCCGTCCAACGTGCCGCCCTTATCCCCAGGAACCAGCATGCCGGGGTGGGTGCGGACGAAGCCTTCGGGCGTGATAGCCTCGGGGAGGCCCGGTAGTTCGCCGGCGCCGATGGGATCGGGCACGACGTCGTCACGGGCGGCGAGCCAGCTGGCCTGCTCTTCGCCCTCAGCCGGTTCGAGCGAGCAGACGCAATAGATCAGCACGCCACCCGGATTGAGCCACCCTATTGCCCGCTCGATGAACCGCTTCTGAAGGGCGACACGGCCGGCGATGTCGGAGCTGTCGCGATGCCAGATGACCTCGGGATGACGGCGGAATGTGCCGGTGGCCGAACAGGGCGCATCGAGCAGGATGCCATCGAACTTCTGCTCGGGCTCCCAGCCCAGCGCGTCGGCAGTGACGATTTCGGGGGTCATGGCGAGGCGGGCGAAGTTTTGCGCCATGCGGGCGACGCGATCGGGCTCGTTGTCGATGGCGGTGACGGCGTAGCCGGCATTCACCAGTTGCGCGGTCTTGCCGCCGGGGGCGGCGCAGAGGTCGAGCACCCGGGCGCCAGGGGCGAGGCCGAGGAGGCGCGCCGGAATGGCGGCGGCGGCGTCCTGCACCCACCAGCGGCCGGTATCGAAGCCGGGTAGGGCCTCCACCGGCTTGTCGCGTTCGCCGATGCGGACGGTGTCGGCGATGACAGGAGAGGCGCCGAGGCTGTCGATCAGCTCGGGGTCGATGCTCTTGAGCGTGAGATCGAGCGGCGCGCCATCGAGCAGTGCATCGGCGAAGTCCTCGAGCGCATCGTCGCCATAGGTGTCGCGCCAGAGCGGGCCGAGGGTGGCGGGGAACAGCGCCTGGTGCGGCAGGTGGCGCAGCGAGTGGGCTTCGCCCTGGGCGCGGCGTAGCACGGCGTTCATCAGCTTCGACAGATGCTGGCTTTTGGTGTCGCGCTTGCTGGCTTCCACCGCGAGGAAGATGGCGCTGTGGTCGCCCAGTTCGGGCAGGAACACCAGGTGCGCGAGGCTGAGGCGCAGGATCGACTCGAACGGCCCGGATTTCTTCGGGATGCCGCGATCGAGGAAGCGGGCGATCATCAGGTCGATCTGGCCGTGCCGGCGCAGCGCGGTCGTGACCAGCTTGTTGGCCAGCGCGCGGTCGCGGCCGTCTTCGATCTCGGCAACTGAAAAGGGGGCGAAGTTCGCCCCCTTGAGCACCTTGTCGAGCCGTTCGGCTGCGAGGAGCCGGAGCTTCAGCCCCGGCGGATGTTTTTGTTTTTTCAAGTGGCTCAGCCCCAAGGTCCGCGCGAGCTATTGCCATTCTCGCTCGAGCCTGTCGAGGGGACGCGCCAACCGCCGCCGGTATTGCGGGGGATGTTGTCGGTCGGCGCGGCCTGAGGAGCAGGCCGGCGGCCGGTGCGATCGACCTGCATTTCGCCGGCGAGGCGCTGCAATTGGGCGATGCGGTTTTCCACCGCCGGGTGGGTAGAGAACAGGTTGTCCATGCGCTTCCCGCTCAGCGGGTTGAAGATGTACATATGCGCCTGCGCGGGATTGCGTTCGGCCGCGACGTTGACGGTGCGCTGGGCCAGCTGGCTGATCTTCTGCAACGCCGAGGCCAGCGCCAGCGGATCGCCGGAGATTTCGGCGCCGTCCTTGTCGGCCTCGTATTCGCGGGTGCGGCTCACCGCCATCTGTACGAGTGCCGCGGCGATAGGGGCGACGATCACGGCGACGATGACGCCGATCGGCCCGAGCGGGTTGTCGCGCGAGTTGCCACGTCCGAAGAACAGGCCGAACTGCGCCAGCATCGAGATGGCGCCGGCAAAGGTAGCCGTGATGGTCATCGTTAGCGTGTCGCGGTTGCGGATATGTGCCAGTTCGTGGGCGACGACAGCTGCGACTTCGCGCGGCTCGAGATCGCGCAGCAGGCCCGCCGACACGGCAACCGCGGCATTCTGCGGGTCGCGGCCGGTGGCGAAGGCGTTGGGCTGCTCGGTGTTGATGACGTAGAGCTTGGGCATCGGAATGCCAGCGCGCTGCGACAGCGCCTCGACCGTGTTGTAGAGGTCGGGCTGGCTACGCGGATCGACCTCGACGGCGTTCTGCATGCGCAGCACCATCTTGTCCGAATTCCAGTAAGCGAAAAGGTTGGTGACGACGGCGAAACCGAAGGCGATCAACATGCCGTTCTGGCCGCCGACGAAGTACCCGACTGCCATGAAGATGGCCGTAAGCGCCGCGAGCAGCACGGAAGTGCGGAGGAAGTTGAGCATTGCGGTTAAGTCTTGTACCTCGGTTGGTTAGAACGACCA
>JBKJMF010000028.1:0-4749 GCA_046596525.1 Devosia sp.
GCCCGAGCGCCCGAGCGGCAATAGCCGTACATCGGCTTGGGCAGGTCCTTGAGAGCCTTCTTCATGCTCTTGAGGGCATTGTCGGTGATGCCTCCCGAAATCGGTATGTGCACCGCCTTCAATCCCATCTGCTCGGCATGCTTGGAGACTTCGGCGAAGGTCGGCTGGCCCGGCTCTTCATGGTCGGGACGCGCGCAGACAATGGTCTTGAAGCCAGCGGCCGCGACACCGTCGATCTGGTCGGGCCGGAGCTGACCGGCGACGGCAAAGTTTGGATCGATACTGCGATAGTGCATTTTCTTCTCTTTCATGCTGCTGAAGGGCCACATGGTCACAATCCGTTAATGGGGACTTTGAGGAAGGACTTACCGTCCGCGTCCTTGGGGGGGAGCTGTCCGGCCCGCATGTTCACCTGCAGGGACGGGATGATGAGTTTGGGCATGTCGAGGGTGGCATCTCTCGCCTCGCGCAGCGCAACGAAAGCGTCCTCGCTGGTGCCCTTGCCAATATGGATATTGTGCTCGATCTCGTCGGCCACCGTGGTCTCCCACTGGATATCGCGACCGTTCGAACCGTAGTCGTGGCACATGAAAAGCCGCGTCTCGCCCGGGAGACTGAGGACACGCTGGATCGACCGATAAAGCGTGCGCGCATCGCCACCGGGGAAGTCGGCACGGGCGGACCCTGCATCAGGCATGAACAGTGTATCGCCAACGAACGCGGCGTCTCCCACCACGTGCGTCATGCAAGCCGGAGTGTGGCCCGGCGTGTGCATGGCATAGGCCGTCATGGTGCCGATCTGGTAGCTGTCGCCGTCCTTGAACAGGCGATCGAACTGCGAGCCGTCGCGCTGAAATTCGGTGCCTTCGTTGAAGACCTTGCCAAAGGTGTCCTGGACGATCCGGATGTTTTCGCCAATGCCCAGCTTGCCGCCGAGCTGGCCCTGGATGTAGGGGGCGGCCGACAGGTGGTCGGCGTGCACATGCGTCTCGATCAGCCATTCGAGCGTCCAGTCATGGGCACGGATATGGGCGATCATGGCATCGGCATGGACATAGCTGATGCGACCGGACGCGTAGTCGAAGTCCATCACGGAATCGATGATCGCGCAGCTGAGGGATGCAGGGTCCTTGACGATGTAGCTTATGGTATTGGTGGCCGCATCGAAGAACGGCACGACGTCAGGCTTCACCGACATGTCGGGAGTGAACGGGATGGAAGTGCTTAACATCTGCAATACTCCGGAGATCATTCGATCAGAATTTTGACTTGCCGCGACTGCTCAGGCCGAGGGCGGCATAAATCGGGCAGAAGCTGAAGATCGCCGTGGCGATCAACACGACCCCCACCAAGAGCGAGACCCAAAAGGCCCACACCGGGAGGGTCACAACAAACGGCACTGCGATGAGCGCCGCTCCCGCCACGAGACGAGCGATGCGATCTGGTGTTCCGACGTTCTGCATGGCGATCTCTCCCTGGTCTGGCCTGCACTTTCCATTGACATATATATTCGTATCTTCTAATATTTAAATATGAAAATTATTGATCTTGAGCCCAGAGCAGATGAAGCCGCCGAGCTTCTGTCGGTGATGGGCAACCCAAAACGGCTACTGATCCTCTGTCACCTGCTGGACCAGGAGTTGAGCGTCGGAGAGTTATCGGAGCGCGTAGGCTTGGCGCAGTCGCCCCTGTCGCAGCACTTGGCCAAGCTGCGCGCCCTGAGGCTGGTGGCGACCCGTCGAGACGGCCAGTCGGTGCGCTATCGCCTGGCCTCTGCCGAAGTGAGTAAGGTGTTGGTCACATTGCACGGGATCTATTGCAAGACGAACCGCGGCGCTCCATCTCCTTCATCAACCAAAAGGTCAAAGAAATGAGCATCGAGGAACGGGCCGTCTGCACTTCATGCGGAGCCGTCAACCGACTTCCTGCAGATCGCGATGCCGTTGCCGCAAAGTGCGGGAGCTGCGGACAGCCGCTGTTTTCAGGAAAGCCTGCAGACGTCGCTGGCGCGATTTTCCAGCGTCAGGTCGCCAAAAGCACTGTTCCAGTCGTGGTCGACGTCTGGGCGCCCTGGTGCGGGCCTTGCCGGGCGATGGCCCCGGAGTTCGAGAAGGCAGCGGCATCGATTGAGCCCCATGCCCGATTCATCAAGCTCAACTCCGACGTCGAGCAGGCCATTGCCGGGCGACTCGGCATTCGGGGCATCCCGACGATGCTGCTGTTCAAGGATGGAAACGAAGTCGCCCGGGTGTCGGGTGCGATGTCGGCCGCCCAGATCGCCGGCTGGGTCGGCCAGCAGCTAAAGGGGCAGGCATGATCGGCCGATTGAGCAATCCCCAACTACTGCCAAGAGCACTCGACCGTAGCCGCGGCGACACAATCACTCGCATCGTCTGTGGGCCCGTAAGTGGCTACTGACGATCAGAATGCCTCAGCTTGCGTCCGTGAATCGCAGATAGGGTCTGGGGGACTGCCAGCCCTTCGGGATTTTGTCCTTGGCCTTTTCGTCGGAAGTCGAGAGGGGAATGATGACCAACCTCGCGACGCTACCAGCGGAAACGTGCCCGCAAAACAAAAGTGGCAAAGCGGCGTCACGATTTGCACGCCGACTTCTATGCACTGCTATCAGACCCAAGGACTGACGTCGAACTGGACAAGAACTCCGAAAACGCTGCCGTACCAGACGCGCGTCCAGGTCAGTCCGCCAGCTGTTTTTTGCGTTCTGCGAACTCCGCGGAGTCGATCTCGCCCTTGGCATACCGCTCCTTGAGGAGCGCCAATGCCCCGTCATGTGCCGGATGGCTACTGCCGCCCAGCCCGGGTCCGCCGAACAGCCGCAGGAGATAGATAATCCCCGCGACGATCCCGATCACGATCACGATCATGAAGATCGGCCCCAGGACCATGCCGAATCCTCCCCATTGGCTGCTGCCCCACATCATGTCATGCCCGTAATAGTAAGTTGCGTTACGGTCCGGGATTTCCCCGACCTGCGCGAGCGCCGCAGTGGTCGTTGCAGCAGTCACCGCGATCAAGCCCGAGGCCAGCGCAATATTTTCGAGTCTCATTTGACATGTCCTTTTTGATTTTGACTCAACGCGCAAATTTGTCTGTGCGCATTGATCTAGATCAAGATTGCCGACACGATACTCGGTATGTGCTGATATGCACTGGGTGCGCGCGTGCTGACCGTGTCGCGGCATGTGGTGATGGTCGAAATCACCCATTGGAGCCCAGCCTCAGCAAGCCCAAAAGTCCCATATGGTAACCGATAGGGGTATCTCATGAACTATACGATCAACCGCCTGTTCAAAGAGAGCACGTTCGACGACATCGACGCTCGTACGCGCGCCGCTCTTGCGGATAGGGGCTTTGGCATCCTGACCGAGATCGACGTCAAGGCGACGATGAAGAAGAAGCTCGACTTGGACATGCCGGCCTATCGCATCCTCGGCGCCTGCAACCCGAAGATGGCGCATCAGGCGATCGGGATAGAGCCGCGCGTCGGCGCCATGCTGCCGTGCAACGTGATCCTGCGCGAGCTCGATGGCGGGGTCGAGGTCAGCGCGATCGACCCGGTGGCCTCGATGCAGGCGATCGATAACGCTGAATTGACCGCTGTTGCGGGCCAGGTGCGCGATCTGTTGGCGAAAGCCGTCGAGGCGATCTGAGGTGAACCTGCGCGCCGGCATGCTCGCGACGATGGCAGTCCTTGGGCTCGCCCCTCGGCTTCTGGCTGTTCGCGCTCGCGGCCTTGATCGAGGTGCAGCGCCTACTGGACGGCGATACTAGTCGGCCCCCGTTGGGTGGTCCAGATTTGATGTTAGTGCATGACCGGCGAACGGTCAGGGCGGGTCGGATGCGCCGGTGCCGTTCATCAGCGATATCGGGGGTTTGTTGCCGATCGCGCTGTGGGGTCTGACCTCGTTATAGTCAATGCGCCATTCCTCCATTTTTAGCCGGGCATCGTCAAGGCTTAGAAACCAGTGGGCGTTCAGGCACTCGGCTCTCAGCTTGCCGTTGAACGACTCGATGAAGGCATTATCCGTCGGCTTGCCAGGCCGGCTGAAGTCTAGAACGACGCCCTTCTGATAGGCCCAGAGGTCGAGGTCCCGGGAGATGAACTCGGAGCCCTGATCGACACGGATGGACTGCGGATAGCCGATCTGGCGGCACACCCTTTCCAGAGCCAGGACGACGTCCTCGCCGCGATAGCTGAACCTTGGATCGACCGCCGGCGAGAACCGCGAGAGCCTTCGGCCTTGAGCTTGGCCTTGATTACCGCATTGGCGTTGATGTCACCGTGAAGCTTGGTAAGGCTAGCAGCATTGGTGGTGAGGCCGCCTTGAAGCTGTCAACGTTGCCCGACGCGCTCGCTTCGAGGGTCGAAACCTTGACGATATGCATAGTCGTTGTCGGGGTGACGGCGCTCAGATCCAGGGTGACTGTTGCAGAGGCGCCAAGATGCGTCGTCAGCTCGTCCATCGAGCCGAGATCGGCGCTGCCCCCCACACTGGCGCTCCCGTTACCGGTGGCACTTGTGCTGCCGGCAGTCGCTCCCGCGGCGGCACCCGCTGCGGCGCCGGCGTCGACCTCTTGAGCTATGACCAATGCCGGCGCGCCGAGAGCAGCGATCAGGGCAAGATACGCTATCGCTTTCATGATTGTTCTCCTCTTGTTCGGGCCTCTTGGCCCTGGTTCGAGCGGTTGTTGTCGGAGTTTCCGCTCCCGCGCATTGCACGCGGATCG
>JBKJMF010000119.1:0-16638 GCA_046596525.1 Devosia sp.
CTTCACCGCCTCCTTGGTCAGCTTCAGGCTTGGCGGGTCGCAATAGACCGCGACCGGACCGGGCCCGACGTTGATGAATAGCTGCGGCACCTTTTGCGTGGCTTGCGCCCAATAGCCGGGGTCGCCGCCGGAGGCCGGATTGGCGATCAGCACGGTGTTGATCACATTGCAGTCGGCTAGCGTCACGCTGTTGGGATTGACGTGCGACGTCGCCTGGAAGGTCCAGTTCGCCAGCGAGGCTAGCCCGGCCGGCCTCGTGCAAAGCCACTGATTGACGCCCGAGGGCACGCACGCGGCGCCCGAGAAGGTCGTCGGCTTGTCGTTGAAATCCTTGACCTGGATCGGCCCCGGCTGCGGGCCACCGCCATAGTTGAAGACGGTGATGTCGAAGTCGCAGAGCCAGTTCTCGCTGGAGGGATCAGACGCGCAACCGGTGGCGGTCTTCTGGATATTGAGCTTGGGCATGCCCGGCGCGAAACAGGCCGGATTGGGCAGCGTCTGGCCGACGGAGTCGGAGTCGTTGCCGGCCGGATTCTGTGGCGAGCCGGGGTTCGGTGTCAGGATCGACAGGTTGTTGGTCACCGAACAGACGCCGGGTCCATCCGGAATGAAGGTGCGGAACGGGATGACGATGGGCACGCCCGGAACGACCCCCACAGGTCCCGGCGGCGTACACGTCGTCACCGCTGTCCCGGTGCAGAACGGGTAGAGGAACGTAAGCTCGTTCGTCGTGACGCCAGCCGAACTATCTACGAAGGACAGCGGGCCCAGATAGGGGTCCGGCCCGACATTGGAGAGCGTCATCTGCCATTTACAGAGGTAGCCATTCACTCCGTAGAAGAAGGGCGCACAGCCCAGCGCGGCCTTCTGCATTTTGAGATCGGTAACGGGCTGCGCGATCAGGCACGCCGGATCCGGAATCGGGGCGGTGACTGAATCGAAGTCGTTGCCCGGCAGGAGGTTCGTCGGCGAGCCCGCGAGCGGCGTCGCGATGTTGGCCTTGTTGTCGAGATCGCAGAGCGGCGGTCCGACATTCTTGGGCACATGGGCGGTCACCAGGAACCCCGACGTCCAGCCGGGCGGTACATTGACCGGTGGCGCGAGGATATTGCAGGTCAGCACCGGACCGGCCTGGGCGCAGGCCCATGGGCCGAGCGTCGTCGCCGGGGCGTTGACCCCCAGCGTGTCGGTGACGGTGATCGGGCCGGTGTAATTGCCGGGACCGGCATTCTGGACCAGCACCAGATACGAGCAGTTCCAGTTCAACCCGGCATCGACGCAAGTCGGCGCGGCGATCTTGTTGAGCAGCAGGTCGGTGCCGCCCGGAGGCAGGCAGCCGGGGGCCTTGATGCCCGCCACGCCGACGCCGAAGTCGTCGCTCGGGTTGTCGTCATCACCCCAGAACCAGTCCAGCGCTGCGACATTGGCGAGGTGGCAATAGTTCACCACCGCCTTGGGCAGCTTCACCACCTCATGCAGCACCACGCCGTCGCCGGGATAGAGCAGCACCGGGCCGGTGACGCATTGATAGGCGGTCGGTCCGGTCGGGCCGCACGACCAGGGCGGCTGCGGCCAGAAGCTCATGCTGGCGCCCGGATTGTTGGCCGGCAGGTGGTCATTGACCACCACCGGGCCCCAATACGGCACCGTGCCGGTGTTCTCGACCCGGATGGTAAAGTTGCACCACCAGTCGGCGCCGCCGTCGAAGCAGAAGAACGGCTTGGCCCACTTTTCGAGCGTCAGGTTCAGGAACTCATCCGGCTCGTCGCCTTCCGGCTCATCCTCGTCCGGCTCATCGCTTGGCGGGACGTAGTCCGGCGGCGGGAAGGCCGGCGGCGGCACATAGGTCGAGGGTGCGCTTTCGCAGGTCTGCCAGATCGCCGCGGCGCCGACATGGCCCGCTGCGGTCGACTGATCGTCCTCGGTGTTGCCGTCATAATCGGCAAAGAAGGAGAGAGTAGGCGGATCGTTCTGCGGCCGCACCAGCGAGTGGGCATTGCCCTGCAGGCCGTGCACCTGGGCCGGCGGATCGAGCGGCGCGTCGACGTCGAGATTGTCGCGCAGTGCGTCGCCAGTCGACCACAGATAGGCGCTGCAGGCGCCGTCGAAGGTGTTCGACTCTTCGTCGAAATCGTACCCCAGCGCGATGCCGCCCGAGGCATTGGTGCCTTCCGGCGTCATGCCAATGGCGTAGCTGTCGGGCGTTTCCACCCAGGTGCCCGGCGTCGTGGGATCGTCGGGGAACTCGCGCTGGTAGCGCACCACGGACGAGGTGTGCGGCTCGGCGAACACCGAATAGTCGTAGCTGCCGACCTGCGGTCCGCGCTGCGCCAGGATCATCCGGCCCTGCGGGTCGAAGAGGATGCTGGCGACGTCATTGCTCGAGGGGAGATCGGCGATGTCGAGCTCCCAGCGGGCCGTGCCGAAACTGCCGTCGGCGTTGATGCGAACCGACCAGATCTGCCCGGCGACGGCGTAGAAGAGCCGTCCGCCATTGACTGCGAGGCCAAACACCTTGCGTTCCGGCTGGGTGAAACCCCAGGTCGCCGGATCCTCGGAATTGAACGCCGGATCGGTGACGGCCATTTCGCTGCCGTCGTCCGCGACGGCGTCGAGCTCGTGCTCGGGCCGGCCGGTTACGCCGTGGTCGAAGGTGTCGATGATGACGCCGTCCGCCGCCAGCCGGTAGATCAGGCCGGTGTCGAGATCGGAGACGAAGAACTGCGCGCTTGCCGGGTCGTAGACGATGTTGCCCAGACCCGCGCCAGTGTTGGCCGCGATGGTCGTGAACAGCGTGACTTCGCCGGTGGTGCCGTCAACTTTCCAGATGCTGCCCGGATAGCCGTCTGCCCCGCCGGCGCTGCCCCATTGGCCGGGCATGAAGGTCGCATCGGCGGCCCCGAGCTTGCTGCGGATGGGATTGCCGTCGGTATCCGGCACGACGATGTTGAGGCCGAACGCCGACGTGGACGCGAGATAGATATTGGGCGCCGCGGCGCCGGTGAGTTCGGGAGCGTTGTCGAGCGTCACGCCGAATGTCTGCCCGACGTCGGAGGCCGTCGCCGAAAATGTCGACGACGATGGGATCACCTGGCCCGCCGGCGGCCCGTCAGGTTGCAACTGCTGGATGACCATCGACTGGCCGGCGGGATCGATGAAGGTGTAGTCGAGTGGATCGCTGCCGGCCGGTGGCGCTGTGGGCGCTAAGACACCCGAAAAGCCGGTGACGATCGGCTCGCCCGGCGCGTAGATCGCATCATCCGCCGCGCGAACGCTCGACGCTGGCCACGCAGCTGAAACAGCGGCGGCCAAGAGGAACGCGAAGGTGAATACAGTTTTGGTCGACGCAAGACGAGTAAGCGTAGCCATGGCCGCTCCTGCCAGTACGCCCCAAGTTCACAGACCTCCCTGGCCGTGAACTCCGCACGCCCACAATAGCATAGCACCGTCCCGACGGCACCTCGAATCTTGTGAAGCCAGTTTGCCTTGGCAAAGCCCGTGGCGCACCGAGCTTTTATCTGAGCGTGCTCGGACTATCCTGTTCGCTCAGGGTGGGTGACGTCGCGGGTGCGCTTCAGGGCGTCGATGGTTTGTTCGTAGCGCAGCCGGGCGACGCCGAGGAACAGGCAGTCGACAAGCACGAGCTGGGCGATGCGGCTGACCATGGCGCCGGCACGCAGCGCGCTTTCGCGCGCGTGGGTGATGAGCCGCTCCTCGGCTGCTCGCGCCAGCGGCGAGTCCGGGGCGCCGGTGATGGCGACGGTGAGGGCGCCGTTCTGTCGGGCGAGGTCGAGGAACTGCACGGTGTCAGCTGTCGCCCCTGAGTGCGAGAAGCCGATGGCGACGGTGTGCGCTGGTGAGAGCAGAGCCGCGGACCAGGCTTCGTGTGCGTCGGCCAGCAGGAAGGCATTGCGGCCGACGCGAAACAGCTTGTGGTGCAGATCCTGCGAGACGAAGTGGCTGGCACCGATGCCAAACAGCAGGATGCGCTCGGCCTTCTCCAGTGCCGCCACCACCCGCTCGAGCGTCTTGAAGTCGAGGCTCGACACGGTCTCCTCGATGGCCAGCATCTCGAGGGAAGCCACCTTGGCGGCCATCTCCTCGAGCGTATCGGTACGCGCGATCTCGGCGCCGAGCGTCAGCCCCGACCCGAACTGTGCCGCCTCCTTGCCCAACTCGGTCGCGAGCGACATGCGCAACTCTGCATAGCCGCTGAGGCCAACGGCGCGGCAGAAGCGGACCACCGACGCGACCGAGGTGCCGCAGGCTTCGGCGATTTGCGAAATGGTCTGTTCGAGGACGATCGCCGGGTTGTCGCGAATAACCTTGGCGATTCGCCGCATGGTCGGGGTGAAGGTCGCCGCTGAGGCCTCGATGTTCGACTGGATTCCCATGGGGCTATTCATAGCCCCGCGAAACAAAAGTGCAATGTGGGCGCTCGCAGTGAAAATGATTGACAGAGAAAGTCCGGACTTCCTACGCTCCGATGGAATTGGAGAGTTCGATGTCACGTGCCGCAATGTTGTCGGAACTGCAGCTGCTCGTCTCGGAGGGCCGCAATCCGCGCACGATGGGCATCGACCTGATGTCGACGGCGGACATCCTCGAGACCATCAACGCCGAAGATCATGTGGTCCCCGACGCGGTCGCCAAGACTCTGCCGCAGGTGGCTCGGGCCGTCGACTCGATCGTTGCCGCTTTCGGCAAGGGTGGCCGCCTCATCTACATCGGCGCCGGCACCAGCGGGCGGCTGGGCGTGCTCGACGCATCGGAGTGCCCGCCGACCTTCGGCGTGCCACCCAGCATGGTGATCGGCCTGATCGCCGGAGGCCTTGGCGCGCTGGTCAGCGCGGTCGAGGGTGCCGAGGACAATACGGCAGGCGGCGCCGCCGATCTGCGGGCCATCGACCTCACCAATCGCGACGTGGTCGTCGGCATCGCGGTGAGCGGCCGGACGCCCTATGTCATCGGTGCGTTGAACTATGCCAGGTCGCTCGGCGCCGTGACGGTCGGGCTGACCTGCAATCCCGACTCCGCCATTGCTCGGATGGCCGACATTTCCATTGCGCCGCTCGTTGGCGCCGAAGTGGTGACCGGCTCCACCCGGCTCAAGTCCGGTACCGCGCAGAAGCTGGTGCTCAACATGCTCTCGACGGCGAGCATGATCCGCATCGGCAAGACCTATCAGAACCTGATGGTGGATATGAATGCCAGCAACGACAAGCTGCTGGCCCGGGCGGTGCGCATCGTCATGCAGGCGACCGACTGCATGGCGGAGGACGCCGAAGCGGCGCTCGAGCGTACCGGCAACGATGTGAAGCTGGCGATCCTCACGATCCTCACGGGTCGAAACGTCGAAGACGCGCGTACCGCCCTGGTCAGCGCCGATGGGTTCCTGCGACGCGCGCTCGAATGAAGTCTGAACGGCCGGCTCGAGGCTCACCGCGGCCCGGGCCAAAAACGAAACAGAGAGGGACGAACATCATGCACTGGACCACCACCAAGCGACTGCTCGCCGGCCTTGCCGTCGCAGCAACACTCAGTACGGCAGCTTTCGCCCTGCCCGCCCAGGCCGCCAGCCTTCGCATGGCCTGGTCGCAGGATGCGACCGGGCTCGACCCGCACAAGCAGACGGCGTTCTCATCGCTGCGCCTGCTCGAACTGATCTATGAGCCTCTGGTGCGGCTCGATGCCCAGTACAATGTTTCGCCCGCCATCGCCACGAGCTGGGAATTCTCGGCCGATGGCCTGACGCTCACCTTCAAGCTCGACCCGAACGCCAAGTTTTCGACTGGCGACGCGGTGACCTCCGCCGACGTGAAGGCTTCCTTCGAGCGCCTGCTCGACGAAGCGACCGCCGCCGCGGCGCGCGCCAACTTCCTCTCGATCAAGACGATCGACACGCCCGACCCGCAGACCGTGGTCTTCAACCTGAGCCAGCCAGACGCGCCGCTCCTGGTCGCCATGTCGGGCACCAACGCCTCGATCGTTCCGGCGAGCGCCGTGGCTGATGGCAGCATCGGCACCAAGGCCATCGGCTCGGGCCCGTTCAAGCTCGACGAATGGGATCCGAACGTGAAGGACGTGCTGAGCGCCAACCCGAACTGGGCCGGCGGCAAGGTCGGCGTCGACGGCATCATCATCTCGGTGCTGCCGAGCGAGAGCGCCATTATCGACGCGATGCGCGCCAACCAGATCGACTTCGCGCTGTTCAACGACCCGACCATTGCGACGCTTATTCCGGGCGAGCAGGGCATGACGCTCAACCGCATCCCGGGCCTTGCCTACAACGTGCTGCAAATGAACCCATCGCGGCCGCCGATGGACAACCTCAAGGTCCGCCAGGCGATTTCCTGCGCCGTCAACCGGCAGGAGATCATCGACACGGCGCTGGTCGGCGAGGGCACCGTCACCGGCCCGCTGACCATGAAAGCCTATGCGTCCGACCCGGCGAGCCTGTTCTGCTATAAGCAGGACGTCGAGAAGGCCAAAGCGCTGATGAAGGAAGCAGGTCAGGAAGCCGGCTTCTCAGTCGACGTGATCGCCGCAACTGGCGAGCCGCCCTATGCCGCCAACGAGGCGCAGGTGCTGCAGAGCCAGCTCGCCGCGATCGGCGTCAAGCTCAACATCAAGACCATGGACCTCAAGGTCTATGTCGACACGTGGCTTAAGGGTGATTTCGACATGGCGGTGGCCCAGAACGGCGGCCGTCCGGACCCCTACCCGATGTACAACCGCTACTTCACCAAGGACGGCAATCTGGTGAAGGTGTCGCAGTTCAGCGATCCGGAGCTCGACAAGCTACTGCAGGAGGGCCGCGTCGAAACCGACGTCGCCAAGCGCAAGCCGATCTTCCAGAAGTTCGAGGCGCTCCTCGCCGAGGCGGCACCGTGGGTATGGATTTCCAGCTCGGTAACCTACACCGCCAACCTCGACAGCGTGAAGGGCTATGAGATCAATCCGAGCGGGCTGCTCTTTTCGCTTAGCAAGGTAACCGTCGGCCAGTAGCGTTCAGGGGCGGGCCCAAGGCCCGCCTCACCACAAGCAGGTGCAGCCGACATGAACTATCTCACGCAACGGCTGCTGACGTTTCCGCTGGTTCTGCTGGGCGTGTCGCTGCTGGTGTTCTTTGCCATCCGGCTGGTGCCCGGCGACGCGATCATCGCGATGCTGGGCACCGAGGCGGGATTGCTGACGGAGGCGCAGCGCGCCTCGCTCGCGGCCTATTTCGGCCTCGATCAGCCGATCGTCGTGCAATACGGCCGCTGGCTTGCCGGGCTGTTCGAGGGCAATCTCGGCATCTCGGTGACCTATGGTAAGCCGGTGCTCGAGGTGATCATCGCCCGCTTCCCGCTCACCCTCGAGCTGGCGCTGCTGTCGATGGTGATTGCGCTCGCGGTCGGCATCCCGGCCGGTGTATTCGCCGCCACCCGGGCTGATCGTCCGTCCGACCTGGTCGTGCGGCTCTTCGCGATGCTCGGGCAATCGACGCCGAGTTTCGTCGTCGGGCTCGTGCTCATCTATTTCCTGTCGGTGACCTTCCGCGCGCTGCCAGCGATGGGCAGCTTCACGCCGCTGTTCGTCGACCCGCTGGGCAACCTGAGCCAGATGATCCTGCCCTCGATCACGCTGGGACTTTCATTCGCGGCGGCGGTGACCCGGATTTCGCGCTCGGCCATGCTCGATGTGCTGAGCGACGACTACGTCCGCACGGCGCGGAGCAAGGGCGCGTCGCAGCGCGATGTGGTCTGGCGGCACGCACTGCCCAATGCGCTGATCCCTGTGGTCACGCTGTCGGGTGTCGAGTTCGGCTACCTGCTCGGTGGCGCGGTGATCGTTGAGCAGATCTTCGCGCTGCCGGGCCTCGGCCGGCTGACACTCGATGCGATCTCGCAGCGAGACTATCCGCTGGTGCAAGGCGCCGTGTTGTTCATCGCGCTCAACTTTCTCGTCGTGAACCTCCTGGTCGATCTCGCGTACGCGGCTCTCGATCCGCGCATCCGGCTGGGGGGCAAGTGATGGGGTTGGTCAGCGCGGTGCTGCGGCATCCCAGCGGCCGCATCGGCGCGGCGATCATCCTCGTTTTCCTCATCCTTGCCGGGCTGGGTGCGGTCGGCCTCACGCCACACGATCCGCTGAAGCAGTTCGTGATCGACCGGATGAAGCCGCCGAGCGCGACCTATTGGTTCGGCACGGACCTGTTGGGGCGCGATACCTTCAGCCGCCTGATGCTGGGCATCGGCGAGTCCTTTCTCATCGCGTTCGCGTCGGTGGCGATCGCTGCTACCGCCGGCACGCTGATCGGGCTGTTCGCCGCCTGGTGGGGACACCTGTGGGACGGCATCCTGATGCGGATCATGGATGTGCTGCTGGCCTTCCCGGCGATCCTGCTCGCACTGCTCATCGTTGCTATCCAGGGTCCCGGCGTCGGGACCAGCATCACGGCGATCGGCATCGTCTACACGCCGATCTTTGCCCGCGTCTTGCGCGCCCCGGCGCTGGCGCTCAAGGCGCGCGAGTTCGTCGAAGCGGCGCGTACCTTCGGCAGCTCGCAGGGCTATATCCTGTCGCGCCATCTGCTGCTCAATCTCGTCGCGCCGCTGACGGTGACGATCACGCTGGCGCTGGCCTGGTCTCTGCTGACGGAATCCGGCCTGAGTTTCCTCGGTCTCGGCTCGCAGCCGCCAGCGCCATCGCTCGGCGTGATGCTGGCCGAGAGCAAGTCGATGATGACACGGGCGCCATGGCTGATGGTGTTTCCCGGCCTCACCATCATGCTCGCAATTCTCGGCTTCAACCTGCTCGGCGATGCGCTGCGCGACATCCTCGATCCGCGCACCCAGGAGAGAGCGGCATGAGCACCCTCCTCTCCGTCCGCGACCTCCGTGTCGGCTTCGGCCGCGATCCCAAGGCCAATGAGGTGGTCAAGGGCGTGAGCTTCGAGTTGCCCGCCGGCAAGACGCTCGCCATCGTCGGCGAGAGCGGCTCGGGCAAGTCGGTGACCGCATTGTCGATCAACCGGCTGGTCGATTTTGGCGGCGGCAGAATCACCGGCGGCAGCGTCGTGCTGCAGCGCAGAGACGGGTCGATGCTCGACGTGACGAAGGCCGACGAGCCGACGCTGACGCATGTGCGCGGTCGCGACATCGGCATGATCTTCCAGGAGCCGATGACCTCGCTCAACCCGGTGCACACGGTCGGCGCGCAGGTCGAGGAAGCGTTCCGGCTCAACCGTGGCCTCACCGGTGCCGACGCCACGCGAGCGGCCCGTGAAGCGCTTGATCGGGTGCGCATACCGGATGCAGCGCAGCGGCTGAAATACTATCCGCACCAGCTGTCGGGCGGCATGCGGCAGCGGGTGATGATCGCCATGGTGCTGGCTTCGAACCCGCGGCTGTTAATCGCCGACGAACCGACCACGGCGCTCGACGTGACAGTGCAGGCGCAGATCATGGCGCTACTGGCGGAACTGCGCGAAGAACTCGGCATGGCGATGATCTTCATCACCCACGACATCGGCCTCGTCGCCGGCATCGCCGACGAGATCATGGTGATGCAAAACGGCCTCGCGGTGGAGCAAGGGGCGCTCGACGCGGTGCTGGACAATCCGCAGCACGACTACACCAAGCATCTGCTGAACGCGGTGCCCCACTTCACCTTTGGCAACACCGTACGCCACGACGGCAAGCGAAGCGGCGCGGCGCCGATCGTCACGGTCGAGAACCTCGCCGTCCGCTTCCCGGTGGTGAAGGGCTTGTTCCGCACCAAGGCAGGCGCGGTGCATGCGGTGGATGGGGTCGACTTCGATTTGGTGCCGGGCGAAACCCTGGCGATCGTCGGTGAAAGCGGCTCCGGAAAATCGACCACGGCACGTGCCATCCTCGGCCTCGTCAAGGCGACGCGCGGGCGGATCGAGGCGAAGGCCGGACGCAGCGGGCGGCCGGTGCAGATGGTGTTCCAGGACCCCTATGCCTCGCTCAACCCCCGCCTCAACGTCGAGGGACTCTTGGCCGAGCCGGCGATTGCCGCGGGCCAGCAGGTCGACGCAAAGCTGCGCGAACGCATGGCATTCCTGCTCGAGCGTGTCGGGCTGACCAAGGACGCGCTCACCCGCTATCCGCACCAGTTCTCGGGCGGCCAGCGCCAGCGGCTCTGTATCGCCCGGGCATTGATGCTGAACCCCGACGTGGTGGTGCTCGACGAGGCGGTCTCGGCGCTCGATGTCAGCGTGCAGGCGCGGGTTCTCGACCTGCTGATCGACCTGCAGCACGAGTTCGGCCTCGCCTACCTGTTCATCTCGCACGACATGGCGGTGGTCGAGCGCATCGCCCATCGCGTCGCAGTGATGTATGCCGGCCAGATCGTCGAGATTGGCAATGCCGCTGCCGTGCTCGCCTCGCCGCAGCACAGCTATACCAAGCGCCTCATCTCGGCCGTACCCGCCATCGAGCGGCGCCGCCAACACTTCGCCGTGGATGCGACACAGGTGCCGTCGCTGGTCCGGCCCGTCGGCTTCGAGCCGCCGCCGGCACGATGGCGCGACGCGGGCGAGGATCATCAGGTACGGGTGGAGGACGCCGCATGAGCGTTGACGTAGTTCTCGATCGCGCCTTTGCGCCGCTCCAGGCAGCAGTGGAAGCCAAACGCATCCCGGGCGGTGTGATCGGCGTAATCGACCGCGACGGAGCACGCGCGGTCCGCTCGATCGGGTCGGCACAGCTCATCCCCACGCAGCGCCCAATGGCCGATGACACCTGGTTCGATCTGGCCTCGCTCACCAAGGTGATCTTCACCACGCCGCGCATCCTCGCGCTGGCGGAGGCCGGAACGATCGACCTCGATGCGCCGCTAATCTCGGTGATCCCCGACTTCCGGCAGTACAACCCGGACAACAGCTGGGAGAGGAAGGTCACTTTTCGGCAGTGCCTCGGCCACCAGACGGCTTTCCCAGGCGTGGTACCCATCTACACCTATGGCACCGACCCGAACCTGCTGCGCGCCTGGGTATTGCAGAACGAGTGGTTAGCGGGACCGCCGGTCTACTCAGACATCAACTTCATCCTCCTCGGCATCGCCCTCGAGCGGCTCAGCGGCAAGCTGATCCGGCAGCAGGACCCGGGACCGGGCTTCGCCTGGTCGGCCGAGCCGCAACTGTCGGCAGCCACCGAACAGGATGCCTGGCGCGGCCGCGTCGTCGTGGGCGAGGTGCATGACGAGAACTGCTATGCGCTGCAGGGCTCGGGACATGCTGGCGTGTTCGGTACCGCTGCGTCGGTCCTCGACTATGCCGAGGGGCTGCTCTCCGGCAAGGGCGCGGCGGCCAACAGTATCGCGTTGATGCGGACGCCGTTGTCGCCGCGCCGCACCCATGGCTGGGAGCGGCCGTACGAAGGCTGGTCCGGCGGCGAGCACTGCAGCACTGAAACCATCGGCCACACCGGCTTTACCGGCACGGGTCTCTGGATCGACTTCGCAAATGAGCGTGCCTGGACGCTGCTCACCAACCGCGTTCACCCCACCCGGCACTTCGACAGCGGCATCGTCGCGCTGCGCCGGGCAGTGGGTGATCTCGTGAACTCGGACTAGGAGACTGCCATGCAACCGATCTGGGCCGTAGGACTGATGACCGGCACGGTGCTCGACGGCAACATCGACGTGGCGCTGCTCCAGACCGACGGCGAAACCATCGAGACTTTTGGCGCCTACACGCTGGCCCCTTATCCGCAGGCGATCCGCGACACGCTGGAGGAGACCCTCGCGCAGGCGCGCAAGTGGAACTTCGAGGGTCCCGATCCGGCGATCTTTGCCGAGGCCGAGGAGATGCTGACCCGCGCGCAGTCGGCCGCGGTGAAGGAGCTGGTCGAGAGTGCCGGCCTGTCCCTCGCGGACATCGGCGTCATTGGCTTCCACGGCCAGTCGGTGCTGCATCGCGCGCCGCAGCCCGGCCGCATCGGCGCCACCCGCCAGCTCGGCGACGGCGACCTGATGCACGACCTGCTCGGCGTGAAGGTCGCCTACGACTTCCGCTCCACCGACGTACGGGCCGGCGGCCAGGGCGCGCCGCTCGCCGCCATCTACCACCAGGCCCTGCTGCGCAGCCTCGGCACCCATGGCGACACCGCCGTGCTCAACCTCGGTGGCGTCGCCAACGTGACCTACTGGGACGGCGCCGACACGCTGATCGCCTTCGACACCGGCCCCGCCAACGCTCCGCTCAACGACTTCATGAAGGCGCACGGCCTCGGCGACATGGATCGCGATGGTGCCTTCGCGCGCACCGGCACAGTCGACGAGGTCCGGCTCGCCAAGCTGCTGCAGCACCCCTATCTCGCCGCCCCGCCACCCAAGTCACTTGATCGCTTCGACTTCACCGCGGCAATGGCCGACGGCCTCGATCCGCCCACCGGCGCGGCGACCCTCACGGCGTTCACTGCCGGCGCCGTCGGCAAGGGGCTCGACCTCCCGCCGCGCCGTCCGAAGAAACTGATCGTCTCCGGTGGCGGCAGGCACAATCCGCTGATGATGGAGATGTTGAAGGCGCGTGCTGGGGTCGAAGCAGCCCCGGCCGAATCCGTCGGCTGGCGCGGCGACGCGATCGAAGCGGAGTGCTTTGCGTTCCTCGCCGTGCGCGTGCTGCGCGGCTTGCCGATCAGCTTCCCGACGACAACCGGCGCGCCGCATCCCCTGCTGGGCGGGCGCCTTGCGGCCTAGAGCCGCTTCTGCAGGAAAGTCCGCGTCCGCCCCTTGGGAAAGTCCTCGAGAGCGCCGAAGGGCGCATAGCCAGCCCGCTGGTAGGTCTTGAGCGCAATCGGGCTGAACGTATCGATATAGGCCGCGTGGCAGCCCCGCGTCCGCGCCTCGTCTTCGGCCGCCGCCAGCATCCGCCCGGCCAGCCCCCCGCCGCGCGCCGCCTCTGCAACCCACAGCCACTGCACGTAGAGCCAGCCCCACGCCGTGTAGCCGGAAATCCCACCAGCGATCTCGCTAGCGTCATTGCGCACGACAACCGCCAGTGCCTTGCGATCGGGAGGCCCGACATCGGTTTCGTTGAAGGCGGCAAGGCCCCCGCCAATGACCTCGAGCTCTTCAGGCGACGGCGTGCCGGTCGTGCTGATCACAAGCTCGCTCATCTGCCGGCTCCAACTCGATCTCTCTAGTTCTAGCTTCCCGCCGTTACTCGAGCCACGGCAGAATTCGGCCGACCACGACGATTTGTTGGCCTTGCAGGACGCGGGCGTTCCAGGCCTGCGCGACGAGGACGCCGTCGACCCCTGCGTTGACCGGCCACGGGGCCAGATCCAAGTGCTGGAAGTCGTGAAGATAGCCGACAGTCATGCCGGCGCGAACGGTGTCTCCGGGCGTCAGGAGCGGCTCGTAGTGACCGGCGAAGGGCGCAACGACGTAGCAGTCGCGGCTCACCATCTCGACCTTGCGCTGCGTCCCGGCGGCATGATGCGCGGTCGGTTCGATCGTGCCCGCAAGCTGGCCCGAATGGATCGCTGCCGCCAGCATGCCATGCCGGCTGTAGCGCACGCCGTCGGGCTGGATGGCGCTGCCCCAGCCCATTTCGGCGCCGATGGCGATCTTGCCCAGCCGCTCGGCATCGCTGGTCAGCAATCCCGGCGTCTCATTCTGGTAGACGATCACCAGCGGAGTGCCGAACCAGCGCGCCGTCGCCTCGATCAGGGCGTTCTGTTCGGGATCGGGGATCGGGTGGAAGCTGGTGCCGAGTTCGAACCGCGCCACCTCGCCGCCGGCATGGAGGTCGATCACCACATGCACCTGCGGCCAGACGTAAGTGCGGACAAAATCGGCGATGCGGTGAGTGATCTTGCCCAGACTCGGCGTCCGGCCGGCATTGTCGACGAAGGCACGGTTGAGGTTGACGCCGTCGTCCAGCACCGAGTCCCGCGCCCCGGCGCGGAAAGCCGCGACATTCAGCACCGGCACGAGGATGATGCGGCCGCGCACCTTCTCGATATCGATCTCGCCGAGGAGATGCCGGATGGCGATGGGCCCCTCATACTCGTTGCCGTGGGTCGAGCCGAAGGCGACGAGCCCCTTGCCAGGCAACGCTTCGGGCCCCACGAACACGGTCAGCGGGATCAGGTGTTCGCCCCAGATGCCGTCATGTGGCAGCGCAACGAAATAGTCGCGGCGGCCGGGGGACTCGAGATCGAGTTGGGCGGGTGTGACGATCCGGCGGTCCATGTGTATTCCCCTAGCCCACGCGGTGCGCGGCAATGAAATCGGCATCGACCTCGACGCCGATGCCGACGCCATCGGGGATGGCGACATAGCCTTCGGTGTCGATGGTCATCGTCGTCGGGGCAATGCCGGCGGTGAGCGGGCTCTGGCTGACGTTGAATTCGACGAACTTGGCGCGCGGCAGCGTCGCGATCAGTTGCAGGCTATAGCCGGTAAGGAGGTGGGTGAGCCACGAATGCGGCACGAGGTCGATGCCGGCGCGCTGCGCCATCTGCGCCACTTGCTTTGCCACCGTGATACCGCCACAGCGCGTCAGGTCCGGCTGCACCACGTCGACGCAGCCGGCTTCGATGAAGCGCTGGAACTCCCACACCGTCGCTACCTGCTCGCCAGCGGCAATCGGCACCGGGCTAGACGCCCGCACCGCCGCGTATTCGTCGAAATTCTCGGGGTGGATGAAGTCCTCGCACCAGCCGACATCGTAGTCGGCAAGCCATGCGCAAAGCGCCTCGTTGTCGGCCCGGCTGCGCGGCTTCGCCCGGTTCGGCGATACCGTCGGATACCAACCGGGATCGACCATCAGGTGCCGGTCCGGGCCGAGCGCCTGCCGCGCCGCGGCCACCAGCTCGCGGTCACGGCCAGGATCCTGTCCGAACACGCCCCAGCCGAATTTCACCGCGCGGTAGCCCTTGGCGACATAGCCGTTCGCGGCCTCGATCATCCCCTCGGGGGTGGAGCGGAACAGCGTCGAGGCATAGGCCATGACCCGGTCGCGGCGGCGGCCACCGAGCAGTTGCGCCAGGGACATGCCGGCGGCTTGCGCCCGGATCGACCACAGGCAGTTGTCGATCGCCGAGATACAATGCATCGCGATGCCGCGCCGGCCGTAATAGGCGCTGCCGACATAGAGCTTGTCCCAGAGCCGCTCAACATCGAGCGGATCTTCACCGATCAGCAGCCCGCCCAGTGTCTGGAATCCGACGGTGACCATGCCCTCGCCAGAGATGATGCTGACCGCCGCCGGCGCCAGCGTCTCGACGTCCGACCAGCCGGTGAGGCCCTCGTCGGTGGCGACGCGAATCAGCAGTTGCCAGTCGCCGTTGTCGGTGGCCTCGGCCCCGCTGGCCCCGGCGCCGTAGGCGGCGCTGCCGCGCAAGAGGATCGGTTCAACCGCGGTGATCTTCATGGCTTGAACCCGCCGTGCCACCAGTGGTCGAACGGGTTGGAATGCAGGATCGAGTTGATCGTCGTATCGCTGATGCGTGGCAAGTTGGTGCCCTCCACCTGCGCGTTGATGTTGTTCAGCCCGTCGATCGATTCCCGCACTTCGGAGAACGGGAAATCCGTGCCCCAGAAGATCTTGTTGCGGTCGTTCACCCGGTACTCCTGCGCCGTCACGAGGATGTTCCAGAACTGCCACGGCCGGTAGAACAGCGCCGACACTTCCGCATAGACGTTTGGGCGTTTGCGGATGATGACGATGCACTCTTCCGCCCACGGATGCGCCATATGCGCCATGATGATCTTCAGATCGGGATAGCGCGCGGCAATCGCGTCGACATCCATCGGTCGGCCGAGCTCGATCGGGGCGTTCTCGGCGAAGGTGGTACCCATGTGCAGGGTCAGCGGGACGTTGCGCATCACGCACAGCTCGTAGACCGGCACCATGCGCGGATCGAGCAGCGAGACACCGTTATAGATCGGCCCGAATTTGACGCCCTTGAGCCCAAGATCGTCGATCGCATGGGTCAGCAGGTCCATGTAGTCGGGCCGGCGCGGGTCCATGCAGGCAAAGCCTACGAACTTGTCGGGGTATTTCTTCACCGCCGCGGCCGTCACTTCGTCGTCGCCGTCGATGCCGGCGCTGTCGCCATAGCGCAGCGAGAAAACGATGGCTTTGTCGACCTCGGCCATCGCCTTGTAGATCGTGTCGGCATCGGCGAGTTGGCTCACCGAGCCCGGCCGCGAGGTGGCGGTGCCGGTCGTCAGCAGCGGCCGCACGTGCTCGGGATTCCAGATATTGACGTGGCAATCGACGATCATCTCAGGCCCTCACAGCACGCCGAATTCGGCGTAAACCTCGGCGAGGCTGCGCCCGGCCAGCAATGCGGCCTTGGTCTTGTTCTCGCCCTTGAGCCGCTCCGTGGCGGCTGCCGCCACCTGTGCCTCGATGGCCCGCGGGATCACGACAACACCATCGGCATCGCCGAAGACGATATCGCCGGGCGCGATGGCGACGCCGCCGCACTGGACCGGCACATCGGTGTCGATCACCCGCGCGCGCCCCTTGCTGTCGAGCGGCCCGATGCCGCCATGGAACACCGGGAATTTCAGCTCCCGTATCTCGGTGATGTCGCGCACCAGCCCGTCCATCAGCGCTCCGGCCGCGCCACGCACCTTGGATGCGGTGCTGAGCAGCCCGCCCCACGG
>JBKJMF010000411.1:0-2575 GCA_046596525.1 Devosia sp.
CGCGCTGCTGGTCCCGACCCGGATCTACGTCAAGCCGTTGCTCTCGGCCCTCAAGGCCGGCATCGGCATCAAGGCCCTCGCCCACATCACCGGCGGCGGCTTCATCGACAATATCCCCCGCGTCCTGCCCGACAGCCTCTCGGCCCACATCGAACTGAGCCGGATCACCGTACCTAAGGTGTTCGGCTGGCTCGCCCGCGTCGGCGGCATGAACGAGCGAGAAATGCTCCGCACCTTCAACTGCGGCGTCGGCATGTTGTGCGCCGTCTCAAAGGAAGACGCGAGCAAACTCGTCGAACATCTTGCTGCCGCTGGCGAAACCGCCGCCATCGTCGGCGAGCTGCGGCCGCGTACCGGCGAGCCGGTGACCTTCGAAGGCGCACTGGCCCTCTAGCAATGGCCGGCGGTCGCCTGATCATCGTCTGCGGCCTTCCCGGTTCGGGCAAAACCACGATCGCGACCGAACTGGCCGACCGCCATCACGGCGTCCGCTACTCCCCCGACGACTGGATGGATGCCCTCGGCATCGACCTGTGGGATGGAGACAAGCGTCTCGGCATCGAAACCCTGCAATGGCAGGCAGCCCAGGACTTCATCCGCCTGGGCGGCACCGCCATCATCGAATGGGGCACCTGGAGCCGTTCCGAACGCGACCAGTTGAGGCTCGGCGCCCGCGAGCTCGGCGCCGCTGTCGAGTTGATCCACCTCGATGCGCCCATCGACGTACTGCTCGACCGTGTCACCCAACGCGGCAGGGAATCGCCGCCGATCGACCGCGCCATGCTAGAAGATGCCGCCGCAGCGTTCGAAGTGCCGACATCAGATGAACTCGCCCTCTACGATCCTCCATTGAAGGCCTCGCCCCGTGACTGAACCCAAGAAGCGCGTCGCCATCCTGATCTCCGGCCGCGGTTCCAACATGACCGCGCTGATCGAGGCCGCCAAGGCGCCCGCCTACCCCGCCGTGATCGTCGGCGTGTTCGCCAACAAGCCCGACGCCCCCGGCCTGCAGACCGCGGCCACCGAGGGCATCGCCACCGCCTGGCGCTGGCACAAGGACTATCCCAGCCGCACCGGCTTCGAACTGGCGCTCAGCGACGTGCTGAAGCTCTGGCGCCCCGATTTCATCGCGCTCGCCGGCTTCATGCGCATCTTCACCCCCGAGTTCACCGAGAAGTGGCAGGGCCGGATGCTCAACGTCCACCCATCGCTGCTGCCTCTGCACAAGGGCCTCCACCCCCAGCAGCAGGCCATCGACGCGGGCGACAAGGAGAGCGGTTGCAGCGTGCATTTCGTGATCCCGGGAGTGGACGAAGGCCCGACTATCCTTCAGCGCCGCGTGCCGGTCCTCCCCGGCGACACCGAGGACACCCTCGCCGCCCGCATCCTCGTCGAGGAACACCGCGCCTATCCCGAGGCGCTGGCCATGCTGGCGCGCGGCGAAGTCTCCTACACGGCGGGCTAGAGCGATGCTGATCGTCTTCAGCGGCCTCCCCGGCAGCGGCAAGTCGACGATCGCCAAGCTCCTCGCCGCCCGCCTCCGCGCCGCCTACCTGCGGATCGACACCATCGAACAGGCCCTCCTACGCGCCGGCACGCCCGCACCAATCGGCCCCGAAGGCTACGCCGTTGCCCCTCGCGGTCGCCGAGGACACCCTCCGCATCGGCACCCCAGTCGTCGCCGACGCCGTCAACGCCCTGCCGATCAGCCGCAACGCCTGGACCGAACTGGCCACCCGGCTCAACGTCCGCTACCGCTCCGTCGGCGTCCACTGCTCCGATCCGACCGAACATCGCCGTCGAGTCGAGAGCCGCACCGCCGAGATCGAGAACCACGTGCTTCCGACCTGGGCCGAAGTCAGCGCCACGACGTTCGAGCCGTTCCCTCCCAACACGCTCGTCATCGATACGGCGCAGCTCAGCGTCGCCGACGCAGTCGACCGCATAATCGCCCGCCTCGCCCCATCGGCCCCCTAGGCCGCCGCTGCACCGGTCCGGCCACGCCAAATCATGTAGACATTTGCCCGGTCATACGGCGAGCCCGCCCGGACTGCCGGTTGATGCTCGAAGCCGGTGCGTTCGTAAAGGTGGATCGCCGATTCGAGCTTCGTGTTGGTCTCGAGAAACAACTCCTTGCCACTCAGCCGCTCGAACTCGGCGATCGCCGCTTCGATCAACCGGCGGCCAATGCCGACGCCCTGAACCGCCGGATCGACGCCCATCTTGGTGAGCTCATACTCCCCCGGCGCATGCTGCTTCAGCGCGCAGGTCCCCACCACCGCATCGCCGAGCAGCGCGAACAGCACCGCCCCGCCTCCCTCGACGATCCCCTCGGGGTTGGACATGACCTCGATATCGTACGGTTCGAGCACGAAGTAGCGTTCGAGCCAGACGGCGTTGAGCCGATAGAAGTGTTCGCGCAGTTCCGGCCGCAACGGCACGATCCGCACGGCGTCCCGCTGATGGGCGCGCACCTTGGCCGCGACAGCATCCGCCAGCCCCGGTGCCGCCACCTGTTGCAACCCGCCCAGCACCGCCTGCGGATCGAGCCCGGAGCCCCGGACCCGCTCGTCCA
>JBKJMF010000349.1:0-5994 GCA_046596525.1 Devosia sp.
CGAGCCGGTACATCCGCGCCACGAAATCGAGGTTCTCGCGGATGCTGAGGTCCTCGTAGTACGAGAACTTCTGCGTCATGTAGCCGACCTGTTCCTTGATCTGCTCCGCCTGTTTCCGCACGTCGAACCCGAGGCACGTCCCCTCACCTTCGTCCGGCGTCAGCAGTCCGCAGAGCATGCGGATGGTCGTGGTCTTTCCCGAGCCGTTCGGCCCCAGAAACCCGTAGATCGCCCCCTTCGGCACCTGGATGTCGAAATGGTCGACCACCCGCTTCGGCCCGAAATTCTTGGTCAGCCCATGCACATCGATGACCAGCTCATCGGTCATTCGATCCGCTCCACCGTCACCGGCTGCCCCGGATGAAGGCTCGCATCATCCATCGTCGCCTCGATCAAAAAGCTCAGCCGCTGCCGCTCGTCGCGCGAATATATCACCGGCGGCGTGAACTGCGGGTCCGAGGCGAAATAGCTCAGCGTTGCCGTCAGCCCGTCAGGACATCCGTCGCAGCTCACCGCCACCTTGTCGCCCAGCGCGAAGCTCGCCCGCACCGGCTCCGGCACATAGAACTTCACCTTCAATGCCCCCTCCGGCAGGATCGAGATCACCGGCGTCCCCGACGCAACGATCTCACCCGCATCGAAGAACACCCGCTCGATCCGCCCCGCCGCCGGCGCGGTGATCGTCCGGTCGGCAAGATCGGCGTTGGCCTTCTCGGCGTCCGCCTGCGCCGCCGCGAGGTTCGCCTCCGCCTGCAGCTGCTGCTCATCGCGCGCCGGCAGCTCCGCCACCTTCAGCTGCGCCGCCAGCTGCTTTACCGCCGCTTCGGCGCTGGCCAGCGTCGCCCGGTCCTGGTCGTACTTGCTCTGCGCGATCAGCCCCTCGGCAAACAGCTTGCCGCTACGGACCGAGGTTTCGCGCGCCAGGCTGAGATCGGCCTGCGCCTTCTGCAGGCTCGCCCGCACCACGTCGACCTCGTCCTCGCGCCCACCGGTGGTGAGGTTCTTCAACCCCGCCTCAGCCGCCGCCACTCGCGCCTCGGCGCCCTGCAGCAGCGCAATCTGCTGCTCCGCCCTGAGCCGGAACAGCAGGTCGCCTTCCAGCACCCGGTCGCCCTCGCGCACCGAGATCGTCTCGATCGGCCCAGCCGTCGTCGACGCCGCGTAGACGTAGCGCGCCTCGACATAGCCATTGAATTGCGGCGCCTGCTCGGTCCCGAACCCCGGGATGACGATGGCGATAAGCCCGAACAGCCAGGCCAGAAAACCGTCCATCATCGCCTCCTTACGAGCTCGACCACTGCTTGGCGCTCGGCGGGGCGCTGAGCCCGTCGAACAGGATCGACAGGTGGTTCTCCACCAGCTTGTCCATGTGCAGCCCGCCCTCCGGCATGATCCCGAAGATCTCCGCCATTGCCACATGCAGCATCAGCGGCCCGATGATCGACCGGATGGTGAGGCTCGGGTCGACCTGCCGCAGATAGCCCTGCTCGATGCCGCGGCGAATCAGCCCCTCAACCGCCGGAATGACCCGGTCCAGCACTTCCCGCCGGTACATCTCCGCCAGCCCCGGAAAGCCCATCGCCTCGCGGAAGATCAGTTTGGGCATCGCCATGACCTTGGGGTCGCTGATCCGCCCGGCCAGCATGGTCAGCACCAGGCTCAAGACGATCCGCGGATCGCCCTCATAGTCGTGCAGCGTCGCCAGCGCCGAGTCGGCAATCGGCAAAATCGCCCGCCGCACCAATCCTTCGAGCAGCGCCTCCTTCGAAGCGAAGTACAGATACACCGTGCCCTTGCTGAGCCCGGCGCGTTTGGCGATGTCCTCGACCCGCGTCGCCGCAAAGCCCTTCTCGATGAACAGCTCCAGTGCCGCGTCCAGCACCTCATCCGGCCGCGCCTCGGCCCGCCGCCGGAACTTCGGTCCTCGCTGTGTATCGGTCTCGTTCATCGCTCGCTAGCCTTACTGACTGTCCGGTCAGTACACTACTAACTGACCAGTCAGTCATTTGCAAGAGGTTCCGCGGCGACGCTGTGGGAGTGGCACGTGTGCCCGCAGTACAGCCACAGGAGCCAGTCGGAGGGTCTCCCTCCCCCTTGCGGGGAGGGGACAGGGGAGGGGGTTCTCTTCCCGCACCAGCCGCTCAAACCAGCTCGATCCACTGCCGCACCTGCGACGGCTATCCGCCCGCACGCCCGACCTGAGACTTTCGGCCTACCCGCCATGCTCACGTCGGCATCACGCAACGCAAACGATCCCTCCCCTAAGGTGCATATGTCCCCTTGCGGCGGACCCCCCAAGCGCGACCGGCGGCTGAAACCTCCTCAGCCACCGGTCGCGGCTGGTCTCCCGCACCGACAGCCCTCCCCAACCCCCTGATGGGGAGGGCCTTTTCGGCCGACCAGCCAATACGGACACTCCGGCATCGCTACGCATCTCGGCCCCGCCCACCGGCGTCATTCCCGCGTAGGCGGGAACCCAGTGGGATGCCTCAGCATCCGCGGAGTTTGAGAGATCGCACTAGGTTCCCGCCTTCGCGGGAATGACGCCGCTGGGTGGAGCGGGATGGCGCCACAACCACCGCCCGGCACCTCCCCCTCTGACGGGGGAGGATGGGTGGGGGTGAGCGGAGCCACGATACCAGTGCTCTCAACGCCCTGGCGATTTTCGTCTCAGACTTATCCCCCCACTCCAGCCCCATGCGAATCTCCCCCCATCCGCTGCACCGAAGCGAGATCATGACGAGTGGTTGGTGCGGAGGAGACCGGGTGGGGTGGCAGTCGTGCCATCTCAGGCGGAAACCATGACGGTCGCCCCGGTAGCGCGGGGAAGCCGCTAGCAACGCGGGGTGGGGTCTTGCCGATCTCACCGAGGGACGAAAGCTGCCGGGCAACGGCAGCGGGTAGAGGCGTACGGGCCGGACCCCTTTGGGTCGCCGACGTTCAAAGCCCATTGTTCTCGCGATGCGGCACGGGATGCACCCGAGCCCTCCATGGCATAGGCCCAAAACCCCGGCCGGCCGGCGAGGCGTGAGCCTCATTCATTCGCGGACTACCGCTACGGGGCAAACGCCTCGCCGGTCCCGCTTCTTCCTCGAAAGGGGAAGGTTCTTTGAAACTCCGAAGCCGCGAGGCTGTCGGGCGCTTTAGCTTGCCTCGCGCCATCCCCACCCGCGGTGTCACCCCGGCGCAGGCCGGGGCCCATCCCGAGATACTTCGGCACCATCGCGCATACCGAAACACCTCAGGATGGACCGCGGGCCTCCGCCGGGATGACATCGATCAAATGGAGAGTCCGAGAGCTAGACCGGCTTCAGCAACCGCAAATGGTTGTCGAAATTCAACTCGAACGTCGTCAGCGGCGCCGGCGAGCCGGCGAAACCGCCCAGCGCCCCCTCCCCGCTCGAGGCCAGCAATCCGGACGCATCCGGCGCAATCCCACAGCCGTTCTGCATGGCGAGGCTGGCCACCACCGTCGCCGTATCCGGGTCGATCGCGAGGATGGTGCTGCCTTCGGGCGACGACACGCCGATCAGCCCGCCGTCCGCCGACGCCGCCACCGAGCCGACGTAATTCCTGAGTTCCCCGAGCGTAGCCTCCGGCAGTTCGATCAGCTTGATCTCCCCGTCACGCGTCGCGTAGCCCACCAGTTGCGGCCGGCCATCCGAAGCGCCGCGGAACTGGCAGCCGAACCAGGCGCGGCCCTTCTGGTCGAACGCCATGTGGCGGATCGACAACTGGTGCAGCCCGCCATCGAGCCGCAACTGGCCGATCAGGTCGCCGGAGCGCCGGTCCAGGAAGGCGATCGAGGGGTCCATGGTCTCGAGATTGAGCTCGGTCCGCCCATACTCCGGATGCGTCTCGATCCCGCCATTGGCGACGACGAAGGTCTCGCCGTCCGGCATCAGCAACATCTCGTGCGGGCCGGTGCCGTAGGTGTCGAACTCGCCGATCCGCTTGTAGCCGCCGGCGACGTCGTAGATGCCGATCACCCCGCGCGCATTGTCGAAGTCGTTCTCCGTCGCATAGAGCAGCTTGCCATTCGGCGAGAATGCCCCGTGCCCGAAGAAGTGCCGCCCCTCGATGCTGGTCAGCGTCTGCGGTGCGCTGCCGCCCTTGGGGTCGAAGATCACCGCGAACGTGCCCGGCTGGCGCGCGAACACCACGCCCTGCCCCGTGGTCGGCGAGAAGGTGATGTCGTGCCCGCGATCCGGCAGGTCGACGGTCGAGATCACCGACCCCGCCTCGTTCACCAGCGCCGCGCCGAACCCGCCTTCGCGCTTCTGGATCGAGGAGGCGAAGATCAGCTCGGCCCGCTCCAGCGCCTCGGCGCGCCGCGGCAGCAGCGATGCGGCGAAGCCCACCCCCGCCGCCTTCAGGAATGCCCGCCGCTGCCACATGCTCAGTCTCCGTCGAGCGACGAAAACCCGACCGACAGCCCGAGCGCCGCCGCGAGATTCTCGCCGAGGATGGTGCCCAGCGACTGCGTCACGATCACCATGTAGTCGAGCGCCTTCTTCTGCTTGGGATCGGCCAGTGCCTGCTCGACCGGCTGTGTCACCACCTTGCCGGCCCGCGCGGCATTGCCGAACTCGAACGCGGCACTGTTGCCAACCCACAGGTTCTCCGCCGCCGTCGCCTCCGCGATCCGCGACTTCTCCAAAAGCGCCCGCAGTCCCTCGAAATTCGCGTTGATCGACGGCACCGTCATGCCGGAGCGCCAGAACAGCGCCGATTTCGGCTTGGGTGCCGCCCCATCTCGGCCCAGGAACGGCAGCAGCCGCTGGTCACGGATCGCCTCGACGCCATGCGCCAGCACGCCGGTCAGCGCCTCCGCCACCTCGCGAAAGCTGCGATAGTCGGGGTCGGCCGCCGATGGCGCCAGCAGGCGCTTCGAAAAGCCCTCCGGGTCATTCCACTCGGCAGAAAGCTCAGTCGCCGTGTCGCTGAGCAGCGTCGAAATCGCCAGCGCATAGTTGCAGCGGAAGTCGGCCTCGATCGTCGCCAGACGCTCTGAGTCCGTGCCGAACAGCAGGTATTCCAACGCCCCCAGCCCCTGCACCGCGACGCTTTTGCCAGCCAACGTCTCGGCATCGAACGCATCCCAGTCCGGCTCGGCGAGAATGGCCTGCACCTGCTTCAGCGCGATGCCCTTGCGGTCCGGCCAGAACAGAATCTTGTCGTGGCGGTTGTCGGTCATCAGCGGCCCGAGCCGGTAAAGCTCGATCCGCGACCACGCTGTCACCACTGCCTTGAACTGGCCGCGCACCGTCTCCAGCGCCACCTCGGACGGCATACCGCACAGCGTATCGACCTCCGTCTTCAGCGACGCCGTCTCCTCGGCATACTGCGTAAAACCCGGGCGGATCGCTTCGGTAATCGCCAGTGACACCACCTGTTCGGCGGTAGGCTTCTGCTCCTGCGCCATCACAGGCGCGGCGCCCAGGACGAGAACGAGGGCAAGCAGCAAACGCATCACAGCGACTCCAGGAACGCCAGCAGGTCATCGCGCTGCGATTTGGGCATTTTCGCGAACGCGTCGCGCGATTTCTGCGCCTCGCCGCCATGCCAGAGGATCGCCTCGGTAAGGTTGCGCGCCCGCCCATCATGCAGGAACTCGGTATGCCCGGACACCGTCTCGGTCAGCCCGATCCCCCACAGCGGCGGCGTCTTCCACTCGTAGCCGTCCGCCTCGCCCTCGGGGCGATTGTCCGCCAACCCCTCGCCCATGTCGTGCAGCAACAGGTCGGTGTAGGGCCAGATCAACTGGAACTTGTGCGCCGGCGTCGGCGCCTGGCGCGAGGTCACGTATTTCGGCGTGTGACAGGCGGTGCAATTGGCCTTGTAGAACGCCTGCTTGCCGCGCAGTACCTGCGGGTCGCCGACATTCCGCCGCTGCGGCACCCCGAGGTTCTGCGAGTAGAAAGTCACCAGATCGAGCACCGGATCAGGCGCCTCGGATGGCCCCAGCCGCGCCTGCTCACCGGTCGGCGCCGC
>JBKJMF010000591.1:0-5953 GCA_046596525.1 Devosia sp.
AGGTCCAGACCAACATCTCGAGCAGTTTCGGTGTCGGCGGCGTGCCCGAACTGGCGTTCTCGGAGACGCCCGACGGCAAGATCGTCGTCACGTTGACGCCAGATGGCGTCAAGGAACGCATGTCGTCGCTCGTCGCGCAGTCGATGGAAGTCATCCGCAACCGCGTCGACGAAGTGGGCACCACCGAGCCGACCATCCAGCGCCAGGGCCAAGACCGGGTGTTGGTGCAGGTGCCGGGCTTTGACGACTCCGCCCGCCTGAAGGAACTGATCTCGCGTACGGCGCGCCTCACCTTCCACCTCGTGCATCCGACAATGACTGCAGCACAGGCCGAGGCGCAGGGCATTCCGGCCGGCTACTTCATCCTCCCCAGCGCCGATGGCGGCGACGAACTGCTCAACGAGAACGTCGAACTCGGCGGTGAGTCACTCACCAACGCCCAGCCCGGCTTCGACCAGCAAACCTCGCGCTCCGTCGTCAGCTTCCAGTTCGATACGCGCGGTGCCATCACCTTCGGCGAAATCACTTCCAAGAACGTCGGCAAGCGCTTCGCCATCGTCCTCGACGATCAGGTGATCACCGCTCCGGTCATCCAGCAGCCGATCACCGGCGGCTCGGGCCAGATCAGCGGCAACTTCACACCGGAAACCTCAAACGACCTCGCAGTGCTGCTCCGTGCCGGCGCACTGCCAGCCAGCCTCGACGTGGTCGAAGAGCGTTCGGTCGGCCCGAGCCTCGGCGCCGACTCGATCCGTGCGGGCATTACCGCCGGCGTCGTCGCCGGCGCGCTGGTGCTGGCCTTCATGGTCATCGCCTACGGCCTGTTCGGCGTCTTCGCCAACGTCGCGCTGATCCTCAATATCGTCCTGATCCTCGGCTCGCTGTCGGCGCTCGGCGCCACCCTGACACTGCCGGGCATCGCCGGTATCGTCCTGACCATCGGCATCGCCGTGGACGCCAACGTGCTGATCTACGAGCGCATGCGCGAAGAGCAGCGCGCCGGCAAGTCGATCCTCGCCTCGCTCGATGCCGGCTTCCACCGCGCCTGGGGCACCATCATCGACTCGCACCTGACGCAGCTGATCGCGGCAGTGGTGCTGTATTTCCTCGGCTCCGGTCCGGTGCAGGGCTTTGCCGTCACGCTGGCGCTCGGCATCCTGACCTCGCTGTTCACCGCCTATACGGTGACGCGCTTCTTCATCGGCCTGTGGTACCACTGGAAGCGCCCGAAGACGCTGCGCATCCAGCATTTCCGGTTCATTCCGGATGGCACCAAAATCGACTTCATGAAGATCTCGAAGACGGTGATCATCCTCTCGATCGTCTTCACCGTGATCTCCATCGGCTCCGCCTTCTTCAAAGGCTTCAACCTGGGCATCGACTTCATCGGCGGCTCCGCCATCGAGGTCCAGCACACCGCCGAAGGCGACGCCGATCCGGCCCGCATCCGCGAGCTGCTCGAGCCGCTGGAGCTGGGCGAAGTCCAGGTCCAGAGCTTCGGCAACCCGCAGGACGTGCTGGTGCGCATCCAACTGCAGCAGGGCGGCGATGCCGCGCAGCAGGCGGCGGTGGCCGAAGTCACCAAGACCCTCGCGACCGAGAGCTATGAGGTGCGCCGGACCGAAGCCGTAAGCGGCACAGTGTCGGGCGAACTGGCGATGAACGGCACCATCGCTGTGCTCGTCTCGCTCGCCGCGATCCTGATTTACGTGTGGTTCCGCTTCGAGTGGCAGTTCGCGCTCGCCGCCATCACCACCACGTCGCACGACATCATCATGACCATCGGCCTGTTCTCCATAACCGGGCTCGAGTTCAATCTGTCGTCGATTGCCGCGGTGCTGACGCTTGTCGGTCTGTCGCTCAACGAGACGGTCGTCATCTCCGACCGAATTCGAGAGAACCTCCGAAAATACAAGAAGATGCCGCTGCCTGAGCTGATCAACCTGTCGATCAACCAGACCATCGTGCGCACTTCGCTGACCGCCTTCACCATCTTCCTCGCGCTCATTCCGCTGGTGATCTTCGGCGGCGAGGCGATCCGTGGCTTCGTCATCGCCATGACCTTCGGCGTGTTCGTCGGCACCTACTCGTCGATCATCGTCGGCGGCCCGATCCTGATCTTCTTCGGGCTCAAGTCGCGCGCCGATACGCCCGAGGACGGCAAGGCCAAGGCTCCGAAGCGCGCCGACGGCGCCGCGGTCTAGTTCATGGCTGAGCGGGGGGAGGGGTTTTACCCCCGGCAGGTGCAGATCGACGCCTACGGCAATGGCGGTTTCCGCTTCGCCGGCATGTCGCACCGCGGCTCGCTTCTCTGTCTCCCTGGCGGCATGTTCGCCTGGGAGGCAACGGTACCGGCGGAGGTGACGCTGGCCAGCCTTGAGGCGGTGTTCGCGGCTGCCGACCAACTCGACGTGCTGTTGATCGGCCTCGGCGGCGATGTCTCCGCTCTCGACCCGGCGATCCGCGCTGCGCTCAAGGAACGCCGCATCATCGTCGAGGCCATCGCCACCGGCGGGGCCGTGCGCACCTACAATGTGCTGCTGGCCGAGGATCGTGCCGTTGGCGCTGCCTTGCTCGCCGTCGAGAACGCCCGATGAGCGCTGACGCCGGCTACGTCGCCAGCTTCCTCCGCGATGCCGACCGGGACCGCTACTTCGCCACGCTGCTGCTCAAGGAGCCGGAGCGCACCGCCATCCAGTCGATCTATGCCTTCAGCGCCGATGTCGCCTCGATCCGCGATCGGGCTCGCGAGCCGGCCGCCGGAGAAATCCGGCTGCAATGGTGGGCCGACGCGCTGAAGGGCGAGGGTTATGGCAATGTGCGCCAGAATCCGCTGGCGGCAGCGCTGCTCGAGGCCATCGGCAAGTATGGACTGCCGTCCGGTCCGCTGCTGCGGCTCGTCGCGGCCCGCCGCTTCGATCTCTACCAGGACCCGATGCCGGACGTGGCGAGCTTCGAGGGGTATGCCGGCGAAACCGTCTCGGTGCTCTACCAGCTCGCGGCGATGATCCTCAACGGCGGCACCGAAGTTGAAGCCGGTGATGCCGCGGGGCACTTGGGCGTCGCCCAGGCGCTGACTGGGCACCTCCGCGCCTTCGGCTTCAACGCCTCGCAGGGCCGCATCTTCCTGCCGATGAACATCTTCGCCGCCAATGGTGTGACGGATGGCGAGATACTTGCCGGACAGGAGAGCGAGGGGCTGTTCGCGGCGCTGGGGCAGATCAACGATCTTGCCGCCGAGCATTTGGCAAAGGCCGCTGCCGCCATTGCCGCATTGCCGAAGCCACTACGCTCGGCATTTGCCCCGATCGCACTGCTGCGCTCGCAGCATAGGCGGGTTGCGGCATCTCGAACGCCGTTTGCCCCGGCGGCGGATCTGGCGGATTGGCGAAAAATCGCCATGATGAGCTGGTGGGCATTGCGCCACTGACAGGGGATCGCATGAATCTCAGGGCCTGGATGGAGAAGCAGGCTCCGGATTTCTTGCTGACCGGCCAACGCTTTCCGTTCGCTATCCTGTTTGCCGCGCTTACCACCATCGTGGTGATCAGCAATATCAACGACATGTATTGGCTGCGTGGCGACGTGTGGGAGCGCGCCACGCTCGGCCTCGCCACCGGAGCAGTGCTAGCCGTCGCTGGCGTCTACTTCGCCGAGAGCCGACCAGAGGCGCGAACCGTCGGCCTGCTGCTCAAGTATGTGTTGCCGGTGGCTGCTGCGGCGGTATTCCAGATCACCGATTTCGCCTGGCTCGTGCCCTACGCGCTCCCAGCAGTCGCGGTGCTCTGGCTTTCCGTCTCGCCCTTTACCCGCTCCGAACGCGGCGCGCCGCGCGAGGAGGTACAGAACCGCTTCTGGTGGGTGAACTTCCAGGCGGTCGCCACCGCGGTGATCGCGGCTGCGGCGTTCCTCATTATCTCTTTCGGCCTTTTCGCCATCGAGCGGTCATTGTCGATCCTGTTTGGCCTCGAAGCCGACCGCCTGTTCTATCGCTGGGTGCTGCCGTTCGCCGGCGTGTTCCTGGCGCCCGTCTATTGGCTTTCGACGCTGCCGCGGCTCTCAGCCTATCGAGCCGAGGAACTGGAGCGGCCGGATTTCCTGCCGCGCGCCTTCGGTTTCCTCGGGCAATTTGTGCTGGTGCCGCTGCTGCTGATCTACAGCCTGATCCTGCTCGCCTACACGGTCCAGATCGTTATCACCCAGCGCCTGCCGCAGGGGATGATCGGCTGGATGGTGCTCGGCTTCGTCGTCATCGGCGCCGCTGCCTGGCTGCTGCTTCACCCGCCTTTCATGCGGACGAGGGCGCTGGTGCGCCTGTTCCGTGCCTGGTGGTTCTGGCTGACACTGGTGCCGCTGGCGCTGTTCTTTGTCGCTGTCTGGACTCGGGTGGATGCCTACGGCCTCACCGAGGAGCGAGTGCTCCTCGCAGCCGGTGGCATCTGGGCGGCGATCCTCGCGGTCGTGTACCTGACCGGACGGGGGGACATCCGCCTGATCCCGGCGCTGGCCGGCGCCATCTTGCTCGTGCTGTCGGTGGGGCCGTGGAACTACACCAATCTGCCGGTGGCGCAGCAGACCATGCGACTGGATGCATTGCTGACCCAGCCAGGGAAGAACGGCGCGAGTTTCCCACCCGACTGGACGCCGGAGCAGGTTGAGGCTGCGCGGGGTGCGATCGCCTACCTCGACTACCCCGAGCATGCTCGTGCCCGACTTGTGGAGGTCCTGAAGCGTCATGGAGTCGAGTATTTCGGCAACTACTCAACCGCCGCCAACGAGATTCTAGCCCAGCTCGGATACTCCACCGCCGGGCAGCTCGTTCCGACGCAGTTCACCAAAACAAGGGAGGACAGGCGGCAACCGATTGATGTAAGCGCAACACCGCTATTGCTCGACGGGCTTTACTCGATCGGTAGTGTGGCGGGAGAGGTCAGGTACTTCGATCTTGATGCGTCTGGCGAAACCAAGCTCTCGTTTCGGCTTGAGTCCGGAAGTTTAGTGATCTCGGGCGGCACGCCGACGCCTGTGACTGTTCCTCTTGCCGAATGGGTCGCCCGTCAAAACGCTGCTTGGCTGGTCGATCCGTGGATCGATTTTTCCATCGGTGGACGCAGATTCCGTTACGCCCTTGAGCGGGTTGAGTTTGAGGTTGCGCTCGGCGCGGAGCTGGCCGAGCCCACATGGCTACTAGGAACGCTGTTCGCTTCGGCCGCTAGGCCCACGCCATGATGTCGTCGAGCGCCCGCGAGGTGATCGCCTCTTTCTTCGCGATCGTTTTCTCGGTAGATTTCCACCGCCCGACATGCCCCTCGGGCTTGACGATCGATACCGGCGGGAACAGCCCGAAGTTGACGTTCATCGGCTGGAAGCTGCGCGCACCGGAATAGGCCTCGGCCTCGAGATGCCCGCCGGTGATGTGGTTGATCAGGGCGCCCATCGCAGTCGTCGCCGGCGGGATCGCCAGTTGCTCGCCACGCGCATCGGCAGCGGCCATGCGGCCTGCCATCAGGCCGACAGCGGCGCTTTCCACATAGCCCTCGACGCCGGTGACCTGGCCGGCGAACCGCAGCCGCGGCATGGCTTTGAGCTTCAGGTCCGGCCCCAACACCTTGGGTGAGTTGAGAAATGTGTTGCGGTGCAACCCGCCGAGGCGGGCGAACTGCGCGTTCTCGAGGCCGGGGATCATCCGGAAAATCTCGGCCTGGATGCCGTAGCGCATCTTGGTCTGGAACCCGACCATGTTCCACAGCGTGCCCAGCGCGTTGTCCTGCCGCAGCTGCACGATAGCGTGCGCCTTGACCGTCGGATTACGCGGGTTGGTGAGGCCGACCGGCTTCATCGGCCCCCAGCGCAGCGTCTCGCGGCCGCGCTCGGCCATCACTTCGATCGGCAGGCAGCCGTCGAAGTAGGGCACCTTCTCCCAGTCCTTGAACTCGTGCAGCGGCGCGCTGAC
>JBKJMF010000120.1:0-13103 GCA_046596525.1 Devosia sp.
GCGCTGGCCCGCCAGATCGAAGCCGAGAATCCGGAAATCTGGACCGTCAACGTCGTCGCCGGCTACTCGTTCTCTGACATCCCAGATGCCGGCGTCGCCTTCTCCATCACCACCACCGGCAGCGACACAGATGCGAATGCGGCGCTCGACCGCCTCGAGAACCTCGCCATCGAACTCCGTGATCTCGGCATCCCCACCGAATGGGACCTCGACGCCGCGCTCAACGAAGTGAAGACCCTGCCCGGCGGCCCCTACGTCATCGTCGAACCCTCCGACAATATCGGCGGCGGCGCCCCCGGCGACTGTACCCCGGTGCTGCGCGGTTTCCTCCGCCACGGCATCACCAACGCCGCCGTCGCCATCGCTGATCCTGCGGCGGTCCGCGCGCTCGATGGCGCCAAGCCCGGCGACAAGCGCACCCTCTCCATCGGCGGCAAGGGCAGCCGGCTCGATCCCGGCCCGGTAGAGCTCGAAGTCAGCTTCGTCAGCCGTTCCGACGGCGCCTTCACCCTCGAGGACCGCCACAGCCACCTCGCCGCCATGCAGGGCATCCACTACAACATGGGCCCGTCTGCTGTGGTCGAAGCCAACGGCATCAAGATCCTGCTGTCGAGCCGCAAGACCCCGCCCTTCGACCTCGGCCAGCTTCGTTCGCAGGGCATCATCCCCGAGGAACTGTCGGTCATCGGGGTGAAAGCCGCGGTCGCGCACCGCCGCGCCTACGACAAGATCGCCAAGGGCAGTTACACGGTCACTACCCCCGGCCCCTGCACCAGCGCCCTCAAGACCCTGCCCTATCAGCGCCTGCGGAAGCCCGTTTTCCCGATCAGCTGAGAATTTCTGGAGCCCATCATGATCGAATACCCCAGCGCGCCGGATACCCCGCGCTCGCATCTGCCGTTCAGCCCCGCCACCAAGGTCGGCGAGTTGATCTTCGTCTCCGGCCAGGCCTCGGTCGATGCCACCGGCAAGATCGTCTCGGACAGTTTCGAAGGCGAGATGCGCCGCTCGATCGAGAACCTGCGCAAGGTGCTCGAGGATTCCGGTTCCGACCTCGCCCATGTGGTGCAGACCCGCAACTATGTGCGCGACGACGCCGACCTGGCGCTCTACAATCAGATCTACCCGGAATACTTCCAGGCGCCGTTCCCGGCGCGCACCACGATCACCAATTGCCTCGGCGCAGCGCTTCGTTACGAGATCGACTGCATTGCCGTGGTAAATAACGACAAAGCATAGCGTCCCGGCGTTAGCAGTTTCCCGCCCATTTTTTCGCCTCGCGAAACCGGCGGGCATTTACAACTTTCAGGCCGTCGGGCCACTTGGACTGTAAGAATTGAGGAGTCCCGCGTTGACCGTTACATCACCCGCCGCGCCAGCGGCTGCCGCTGCGTCGCGCCCGCTCAGCTTCGACAAATCCATCGAGGCGATCCGCACCAACTCGCAGTGGATCTCCGGCGGCGTGAACAGCAACTTCCGCCTCAACATTTCGCCCACCCCGCTGGTGTTCGAGCGCGGCGAAGGCGCCTACCTCTTTGACGTCGATGGCAACAAGCTGATCGACTACTACCTCGGCATGGGCCCGATGATCCTCGGCCACAAGCCGCAGGCACTGGTCGACGCGGTGAAGTCGCAGATCGACAACGGCATCCTGTTCGCCGGCCAGACCGCCATCGAAGCCGAGGCGGCGCGCCTCGTCTGTGAGATGGTGCCGTCGGCCGAGCGCATGCGCTTCGGCTCCTCCGGCTCCGAGGTCGACCAGGCCGCGATGCGCCTCGCCCGTGCCGCCACCGGCCGCACCAAGATCCTGAAGTTCGAAGGCCACTATCACGGCTGGTTCGACAACGTGCTGTGGTCGACCGCTCCGGCCATCGATGCCGCCGGTCCCGCCGATGCACCGATCCCGGTCATCGGTTCGAAGGGTCAGCTGGCCGACACCGCCGACACGCTCGTCGTCCTGCCGTGGAACGACCTCGAACTGCTCAAGGCCCGCTTGGCCGTCGGCGATATCGCCGCCGTTATCATGGAAGCCGCGATGTGCAACCAGGGTGCCGTACACCCGCTCGCCGGCTACCTCGAAGGCGTGCGTGAGGCCTGCACCAAGACCGGCACCATCCTGATTTTCGACGAAGTCATCACCGGCTTCCGCCTCGCCCCCGGCGGCGCGCAGGAACTATTCGGCGTCACGCCCGATCTCTCGACCTTCGGCAAGGCCATCGCCAATGGCTTCCCGGTGGCGGCAATCGCCGGCCGCGCCGACCTGATGGACATGTTCACCTCGGGTGGCGTCGTCCATGGCGGCACCTACAACGCCCAGCCCATCGCCATGGCGGCAACCGCCGCAACACTGAAATCGCTGACCCCGACGCTCTTCAAGAAGATCGGCGTCGCCGGCACAGCGCTGCAGGAAGGCTTCAAGGACATCTTCGCCTCGGCCGGCGTCACCGCCTCAGTCGTCGGCTTCCCGCAAGTCTTTCACGTCGCGCTCGGCCTCGACAAGCCGGCCCGCGACTTCCGCGATCTCGCCAGAATGAACCGCCCCGCCTACATCGCGCTGACCACAGCCCTGATGTATCGCGGCGTGCGCGCGCTGGAACGCGGCGCGTGGTTCCTCTCCAGCGAGCACGATGCCGGCGTCGTCAACGACACCCTGGCCGCCATGCAGGACGCCGTGCGCGAGCTCAAGGCCAAGGGCACCCTGTAAGTTCGTCTTTCCCCCGGTGCGGACAGAGTACCCCCACCCCTGTCCCCTCAAGGGGGAGGGGACAGGGGTGGGGGTACGTTTCCTGCACCAGCCCATCAGCCCGGCCTGACCGGAGCGCGGGTGCCCTAGACCCGCGCTCCAATCCTCTTCATTGGCAATCCGACTGCCATCTCGCGCTAAGCCGTTTCTTGAGCTAGGAACGGTGACATGACCGACGACGATAGCGATCGGACAATTTCCGGGACTGCAGCGGGTCTCGCCGCGCTGCTGCAGACGGCGCCACCACGTTCGGCCCTACGCGCTCGCCGGCCCGAGATCACCCTCCACCAGCTCCGCATCTTCCGGGCCGTGGCCCATTCCGAAACCCTGACCCGCGCGGCCAAGCAACTCGGCCTCGCCCAGCCCTCGCTGTCGCAGCAACTATCGAAGCTCGAGATGACGGTCGGCACCCGCCTGTTCCGCCGCCACTCCAACGAGATGACGCTGACCGAGGCCGGCACCTACCTGCTGCCCAAGGCCGAGCAGATCCTCCGCAACATGCAGGACCTCGAGGATGGTCTCGGCCAATTCAGCGGCGGCCACCGCGTCACCGTGCGGCTCGCCGGCATCAATTCGGTGCTACGCGTTGTCCTCCCGGCTGCGCTCAACCAGACCCAGGCGAAATTCCCGGACATCGACTTCGACATCCAGGAAAGCGCGCCCGCCGATATCCTCGAAATGCTCTATGGCCGCCGCGTCAATATCGGCCTTCTCGCCGCCAACTCAGTGGCGGAGGCAAGCGTCGGCTTCCTGCAGATCCCGATCATTGAGGACCCCTATGTCCTCGTCGTACCCGAGCACCTGAACCTCGACGACATCACCGACCCTCACGAGCTCGTACCGGCCGACCGGGCCATCCTCAACCGTTCCATCCAATTCATCTTCGGCACCCAGCATGCCAAGCGCGTTGCCGACTGGTACGATCGGATGCTCCCAGAGCATCGCGTCGTTGCCCAATGCCGCAGCTTCGAAGTGGCGATCGGCCTCGTCCGCGCCGGCGCCGGCATCTGCCTCGCTCCGGCGCTATCCACCGTCAGCGGCAGCGCCTCACTCGATGGCGTACGGCTCTATCGCATCAATGCCGACGCCCGTCGCATCGTGGCGCTCGTCGCCTCGCAGTATCGCCGGCAGGAGCCCTACGCCACGCTGATCGACAAGCTACAAACCGCCGGAGCGGCGCTCGATCTCCCCGGCATTCGTCCGACCCCACCCTTCCTCGATCGCGCCTCTCTCTCCGAATTCTAACCAATAGGCCATATCTATCAGCATGATAGAGTGCGGTCCCGCGCGATCCCCCTACACTCCTCACTCGCGGCACCAAGCCGTCAATCGTGAGGAGATCTCCAAATGAAGTCCTGGAAGAAGCCCAAGCTGGTCGAAGTGCCGGTGAGCATGGAAATCAACATGTACGCTTGCGCGACCCGCAAGTAATCACGTCGATCCTGCCGCGGGGACGGGCCTCATGCTCAGCATAATTGTCCTTGGAACCGCGGCGGGTGGCGGGGTTCCGCAATGGAATTGCGGCTGCGACAACTGTCGCGCCGCCCGCAACGGCCACCCCGAACTGCGGATGACCCAGGCCTCGATCGCCGTCAGCGCCGATCGGCAGAACTGGTTCCTCATCAACGCCTCCCCCGACCTCCGCCAGCAGCTCGCCGATACCCCGGCGCTGCGCCCCCGCGCCCTGCGCCACAGCCCCATCGCCGGCGTCATCCTCTCGAACGGCGAGGTCGACACCATCGCCGGCCTGCTGACCCTGCGCGAAGGCTCGCCCTTCACGCTCTACGGCCACGAGCGCGTCCTGTCGCTGCTCGCCGAGAACTCGATCTTCAACGTGCTGAGGCCGGCGCTCGTGCCGCGCGTCGCCATCACTGCCGACACCGCCTTCGAGCCACGGCTGATCGACGGTACCCCATCTGGCCTCGAAATCCGGCCCTTCGTCGCCCCAGGTAAGGCTGCGCTGTTCAAGGAAGCCGACACAGCTCATGCCGAAGGCGATACACTCGGCTTCATAATCCGCGACAAGGCCGATGGCCAGAGCTTCGTCTTCCTCGCCGCCTGCGCCGAGATCACTCCGGACGTCGCCGCACACCTGCAGGGCGCCAGCCTCGTCTTCTTCGATGGCACGCTGTGGCAGGACGACGAACTGATCGCCCTCGGCCTCGGCCGGAAGACCGGCCAGCGCATGGGTCACATCGCAATGGACGCAGCCATCGCCGCCTTCGACGGCCTCGATGTCGGCCGCAAATTCTTCCTGCACATCAACAATTCGAACCCCGCCTTGCAGCACGGCTCACCCGAGCGGCAGGCCGTGGAAGCAGCCGGCTGGCAAATACCGGCCGATGGGATGGATATCACGTTATGACCGCACTGACAGCTTTCTCGGTCGCCGCCGACGCCCCGCTCGATACGCCCGAACAGCTTGAGGAGCAGCTCCGCTTCATCGGCGCCACGCGCTACCACAGCCTGCACCCGTTTCACGGCCTGCTGCATGGCGGCAAGCTCAACAAAGGCCAGGTGCAAGCCTGGGCGCTCAACCGCTACTACTACCAGTCGACCATCCCGATCAAAGATGCGGTGGTCATCTCGCGCTTCCGCGACCGCGCCACCCGCATCGAATGGCGCCACCGCATCGAGGACCATGACGGCAATTTCGACACCGAAGGCGGCATCGAGCGCTGGCTGCAGCTGACCTCCGGCCTCGGCGTCGACAACGATTACGTCGAGAGCGCCGAAGGCATCCTCCCCGCCACCCGCTTCGCCGTCGATGCCTATGTGCACTTCGTCCGCGACAAATCCCCGCTCGAAGCCATCGCCTCGTCGCTCACCGAGCTGTTCGCGCCGAACCTCCACGAAGAGCGCATCTCGGGCATGCTGCAGCACTACGATTTCATCAATCCGGGCGTCATGACCTACTTCAAGCGCCGCCTCGAGCAGGCGCCGCGCGACGCCAACTTCGCCCTCGATTACGTCAAGCAGCACGCCACCACCCCGGCCGATCGCCAGCTGGTCTGCAACGCCCTGATCTTCAAGACCAACGTGCTCTGGGTGCAGCTCGACGCCCTCTACCACGCCTATGTCGAGGGCCACGTGCCGCCCGGCGCCTTCGTGCCGGTCGCCGCATGAGCCTCGCCACCGCGCCCGCCACCCGGCGCCGGCTGATCGTTGCCGAGGACAGCGTTCCCACCCTCGCCCGCGGCACCCGCCTCCGCTACGACGAGGCGCGCCAACGCTGGGTCCTGCTGGTCCCCGAGCGGGTCATGGCGCCCGACGAGATCGCCGTCGAAGTCCTCCAGCTCTGCGACGGCCAGCGCAGCGTCGCGGCCATCATCGACCACCTCGCCGACGCCTACGCCGCCCCGCGCGATGAGATCGGCGTCGACGTCATCGCCATGCTGCAGGACCTCGCCGGCTCCGGCTTCGTCGTCGAAGCGCAAAAGGCCGTCTCATGAGCCCGACCCTGCTCGACACCAACTCCACATTCGCCGATCCGACGGACGGCCTCGCCATCCTCGAATCGCGCGAAAAATCCGCAGCCGAGACCTACGGCATCCCGCTCGCCGTTCTACTCGAACTCACCCACCGCTGCCCGCTCCAATGCGGCTACTGCTCCAACCCCGTGGAGATGGAGCGCGCCGGCAACGAGCTCACCACCGACGAGTGGAAGAAGGTGCTCACCGAGCTCGCCGAGATCGGCGTGCTGCAGGTGCATTTCTCCGGTGGCGAGCCGACCGTCCGCAAGGACCTCGCCGAGCTGATCCAGCACGCCACCGACCTCGGCCTCTACTCCAACCTCATCACCTCGGCCGTCCTGCTGACCCGCGACAAGCTGGCGGCGCTGGCAGATGCCGGGCTCTGCCACATCCAGATCAGCTTCCAGGGGAACGAGCCCGAACTCGCCAACCGCATCGCCGGCTTCAAGGGGCATTCGAAAAAGCTCGAGGCCGCCGCCTGGTCACGCAAACTCGGCCTGCCGCTCACCGTCAACGCCGTGATGCACCGGCAGAACCTGCACCAGCTCCCCGGCATGATCGACATGGCGGTCGAACTCGACGCCGACCGCATCGAGGTGGCCAACGTCCAGTACTACGGCTGGGCCCTTAAGAACCGCGCCTCGCTGATGCCCACCATCGCCCAGATCGACGACGCCACCCGCATCGTCGAGGAAGCGTCGGTGCGCCTCAAGGGCATTCTCGACATCGACTACGTCGTCCCCGACTACTATGCCGACCGCCCGAAAAAGTGCATGGGCGGCTGGGGCCGGCAGTTCTTCAACATCACCCCAGCCGGCAAGGTGCTGCCCTGCCACGCCGCCGAAACCATCACCGATCTCGATTTCGAGAGTGTGCGGTCCAATCATTCCATTGCCTGGATCTGGCAGAACTCCGATGCCTTCAACCGCTATCGCGGCACCGGCTGGATGCCCGAGCCGTGCCAAAGCTGCGCCTTCAAGGAGATCGACTTCGGCGGCTGCCGCTGCCAGGCCTTCGCGCTCACCGGCAGCGCCGCCAACACCGACCCCGCCTGCAGCCTGTCGCCGCGCCACGCCGAGATCTTCAAGACGGCAGAGCAGGAGTCTGCTACCGGAACGAACCGCTACATCTACCGCAACTTCGCGGGTGGCACGCTCGAACCGGATCCGATCAACAATGGCGCCTGACGGCGGAACCGCTACATCTTCGTCAATCTCGACCCTGAGACTGCCAGTCGGCGACGGCCACGAGCTCTATGTCGAAACCGTCGGCGCCGTCGATGGCATCCCCGCTGTCTACCTCCACGGAGGCCCCGGCAGCGGCTGCCAACCGGCGCATCGGCAACTGTTTGACCCGACCCGTTTCCGTGCCGTGTTGTTCGACCAGCGTGGCGCCGGCCGCTCCACCCCCGCCCGCTCGCGAGACGCGAACACCACCGCGCACCTCATCGCCGACATGGAGCGCATCCGCGAGCATTTCGGCATTGAGCGCTGGCTGGTGGTCGGCGGCTCCTGGGGTGCCACGCTCGCCCTTGCCTACGCCGAAGCCCGTCCCGAGCGTGTCCTCGGCATCGTGCTCCGCGCCACCTTCCTCGGCACCCGTACCGAACTCGAATGGGCCTTCGGCACCGGCCTCTCGACCTTCTACCCAGCGCTTTACGAGGACTTCCTCAGCCTGCTCACGCCCGAAGAGCGCCTGTCACCAGTCCACGGCTACTTCAAGCGCATCCTCGACCCTGATCCGGCCATCCACGCTCCCGCCGCCCGCGCCTACGGCGACACCGAGCGCATCCTGTCCGAAGCGCGTCCCGCAACAACCCGGCTGGATTTCTCACCCTCGACCCGCATCCCGGCGACGGCGGTGATGGAGGCGCACTACTTCAGCAACAACAGCTTCATGGCGCCCGACCAGCTGATGGCCAACGCCCACCGCCTCGCCGGCATCCGCGGCGTCATCGTCCAGGGCCGCTACGACCTCTTGTGCCCGCCACGCACCGCGCACGCGTTGGCGGCCATCTGGGCCGATGCCAAGGTGCAGATCGTCGACGGCGCCGGCCATTCGCTGAGCGACCCCGGCATCACCGAGGCCGTCACCGCCGCTATCCGCAGCTTCGCCTAGGAGCGAGATCAGGAAAAGGTGCAGACTTTTTCGGTTAGATCTCGCGACCGGTGGGACAGGCTTACAGCCCAAACTTCTCCATCACGGCCTCGACGTCGTCGCGCACATCCTGCGCGTCGCGACCCGACCGCCACAGGTCGTCGATCTGCTTTTTCACCCCCCCGTCGAGCGCCGCCCAGTTACGCTCCCATTCGGCCAGCCGGTCGGTCCAGTAGCCGGTGATCGAGTACCGCGTCGCTGGCCACTTAAGCACATGCCGCAGGTACTTGCGGATCGGTCGGACCGCCCTCGCCTCCGACGCCACCCACACATAGACCTCCCGGTCCGTCGGCAGGTTCATCGAACGCACCGCGTCCTCGAGCTTGCTCGGCGCGAGGCCGTTACCCGAGCCATGCAGCCAAACCAGCTTCAGCGTCGCCCTGGTCTCGAACACCTGCTCGTGGCTGGCATCCGGCACCTCGACGATGGCCCGCGCCTCAACATCGGCACCGAGCCCCTCCAGCAGCCGCCCCAGCGCCGGCAGCCCAGTCGCGTCGCAGACGAACAGCTGCCACTTGGCGTCCGCTGGTGCCTCGTAGATCCCGTAGGGCTCGCGCATGGTGATGGTGTCGCCCGGCTTCGCCGCCTGCGCCCACTCGCTCGCCCGACCGTGCTCGTGCACCACAAAATCGAGGTCCACCTCGCCCGGCCGTGCGCAGCGGATGGTGTAACACTCGCAATGCGCCGGCTTCTTGCCCTCGGGGTATTTCCAGAAGCCCTGCGCATCGACCTGCGGCAGCACCAGCTCGCCGGTTTCGGGATCGGGGAAGAACAGCCGCACATACTCGTCGCCGACACCGGTGGTCTTCAGCTCCCTGAGTCCCTCTCCGCCCAGCGTCACCCGCACCATGCCGGGGGTGACCATCCGGCGGCTCAGCACCGTGCCCGTCAGCAGCTTCAACGGCTTCATCTGCCTCAACCCATCACGCTCTAATCAATGCGCTCTGGGCTACTAATTATGATCTTTGTAGTCAACTTAAACACCGCAGGATCTAAGTCCTGAGCTCGATCCAGACCGGCGCATGGTCGCTCGCCCCGTCCTCGCCACGCACCTCGCGGTCGATCCCCGCCGCGCCGAGCTTTCGCACCAGCTGCTTGCTCAGCAGCATGTGGTCGAGCCGCAGTCCGGCATCGCGCGGCCAGCGGTTCCGCATGTAGTCCCAGAACGTGTAGAGCGTCTCCTTCGGAAATTTCTTCCGCAGCGCGTCGGTCCAGCCCTGCTCCAACAGCCGCTGGAACTGCTCGCGCGGCTCCGGCTGCACCAGCGCATTGTCGCGGTACGACGTCGTGACATAGATATCGCGCGGCTCCGGCACGATGTTGAAGTCGCCGGCCAGCACCACCGGCACGCCGCTGTCGAACAGCTCTGCCGCGTGCTCGATCAACCGCTCGCCCCAGCTGAGCTTGTATTCAAACTTCGGCCCCGGCTGCGGGTTGCCGTTCGGCGCATAGAGTGACGCGATCACCACCCCGTTCACCGCCGCCTCGATGTAGCGCGCCTGCTCATCATCCGGATCGCCCGGCAGCGCGTCCGCCGTCAGCACCGGCTCGACGCCCTTGGCGAGGATGGCGACACCGTTCCACGCCGATTGCCCGCGCCACACCGCGCCATAGCCGGCGTTCGCCAGCGCCGTCGCGGGGAACTGCCGGTCGACCGCCTTCAACTCCTGCAGGCACACCACATCGGGCCCAGCCACGTCGAGCCACGCAAGCAGGTTATCCAGCCGCCGATTGACGTTGTTGATGTTGAACGTCGCGATCTTCAAAGCTGGCGACCTTACAGCGCGATGCGCCCGACCCACGCGGTGACGCTATCAGCCACCGCCTTCAGGTGGTCGGCGGTCGAGAACCCGGAGATCGACTTCCGCGGCTTCAGGTCATGGTCGCCGTCTTCCAGCCATTTGACCTCGATGGTCGAAGGCAGCCCATAGGTCGCGACTTCATCCGGCACCCCGAACTCGTCACGCGTCCCCTGGCAGATCAGCGCCGGCGTCTTCAGCCCGATCAGGTGCTTGGTCCGCAACTGCGTCGGCCGCCCCGGCGGATGGAACGGATAGCCGAGGCAGAGCAGACCGGCGATCCGCCCAGCCTCGAACTCGGCATCCGCGATCATGCTCGCGACCCGCCCGCCCATCGACTTGCCGCCGATGATCAGCGGCCCATCGGTCGGGCCCAGATCGTCGATCGCCGCAACATATTCCGGCATCACCGTCTCGGCCTTCGGTGGCGGCTTCTTGCCCGCTTCGGTCCGCCGCCCGGCCATATAGCCGAACTCGAACCGCGCCACTCGAAACCCGCCCGCCGCCAGTGCCTTGGTCGTGGCGTTCATTGACGCCGAGTCCATCGGCGCGCCGGCGCCATGCGCCAAGAGGATCGTGACCCGCGCATCTTCGGGGCCGTCGAAAAGGAAGTCGGTTGCCATCAGCCCGCTGTTTTCCGTGTGTGAAGGTCGGCATAGGCGATGCCGCGCGACGCGGTTTTCGCCCATTCCGAGTTCTGGTCGAGCTCAAGATAGCGCACCCACCAGCGCCGAGCTTCGCCCAAGTTCCCGGCGTCATACTCCAGCGTCGCAAGGTTGTAGATCGCGTCGGCATAGTCGGCGTCGATCTCGATCGCCGTCACGAGATGCTGGCGCGCGATGGCGATCTTGCCCTCCTCGCGCAACAGGCCGGCATAGTTGAACCACGCCTCGACAAAGTCCGGATCGCGCTTGATCGCCTGCATGTAGGCGTTCGCAGCCTCGGAGTTGTCGTTGGCCGCCTTCAGGCAATTGGCCCGGTTGTACGCCGCCACCGAGTCGTTCGGATCGATCGACAGGCAATGCCCGTACAGCACCGCCGCCTCGGCAAACAGCCCTGCCGCCTCGGCGGCCTCAGCCAGCGAGAAATACTCCTCGGACTCGTCCTCGATCGGCTGCAACGGCAGCAGCCGCTGGCCATCCAGCTCGCTGCGCTGAGCACCTTCGAGCGCATGGATCCGCTTCGGCCCACCCGGATGCAGCGACATCGCCGTCAGCGACGCCACCGGTCCGGACCGATGCACCGACCGCGCAATCGCCCCCCAGGTCGCCCCGCTGGCCAGCAGCCCGGCATACTTGCGCGACAGGATCAGGTCGCGGAACGAGAACGGCTCCGCGTCGTGCTCGAACACATCGAACAGCGCCAGCAGGTCGAACTGCCGCCCGTCGAGCTTCGACTGCTCAAGCAGCGATTGCCGCGAAAGGTTGGATAGCTCCGGCGCCGCCATCATCCCGAGCGAGCGGAGAAACCCGTTCTCGCTCACCAGCACCGTGCCGGTCTCGCGCAGCGCCGCAACACGCTGCTCGATCTCGGCGTCGGTCTGCTTGTCGAGCAGCGTCCGCCCCACCACCACGCGCGAGGTATGCCTAGTGATGCCACGGCGCAGCCGCCCGCCCTTGCCGGAGACCGCCTTGGCCGCCAGCCTGCGCGGGAAGGCGCTGAGCCCTCCCACGATGCCGACGGTGGTGTCCGGCTTCCGCATCTAGGCGATCAGGCTTTCTTCTTTGTTGCTGCGGGTTTGGCCACCGCGGCTTTCGATGCCGCCACGGCCTCCTTGAGCGATGGCTTCTTCGCCGCAGCCGGTGTCTCCACCTTGCTCTTGCTGGCGGCCGCAGGCTTCGCCTGTCCAAGGCTCGCCTTCAGCGCATCCATCAGGTTGATGACGTTGCCGCGCTCCGGCGCCGCCGCGATGATCGGCTTGTGACCTTTGAGCTTCTCGCGGATCATCGCCATGAGCGCGACCTCATAGCGATCCTCGTAGTCCTTCGGGTCGAACTTCTTGACCTTCTGCTCGATCAGCTTCTCGGCCAGTTGCAGCATTTCGGCCTCCGGCTTCACGTCCGGGATGTTGCCGAAATACTCCGCCGTGCCGCGCACCTCGTTGGGGTTGCGCAGCACCGTGACGAACATGCCCTCTTCGCGCGCCCCGATCGTCACCACCCGCTCGCGGTTGGTCAGCACCAGCCGCGCGATGGCGAGCTTGCCCGATTGCCGCATCGCCTCGCGCAGCACCGCGAACGTCTCTTCCGCCATCGACCCGTCCGGCGCCAGGTAGTACGGCGCGTCTTGGTAGATGACGTCGACCTCGTCCTCGTCGACAAAGGCCTCGATGTTCATCGTGTGGTTGGATTCGATCCGCACCGCCTCGAGATCGCTCTCGTCGATGATGATGTACTGCTTGTCCTCGTACTCGTAGCCTTTGACGAGGTCGCTGCGCTCCACCAGACCCAGCTCGGGGTCGACCGGCTTCATGTTGATCCGGTTGTGGGTGTCCTTGTGCAATTGGTTGAAGGTGATCCGTTCCGACGCACTCGTCGCCGGAAACATCTTCACCGGACAGCTGACCAAACTCAGCTTGATATAGCCCTTCCAGCTTGCCCTGGGTGCCACCTTCGCCTCCTATGCGCGCGTACTACGTCCAGCCTTTGATAATGCAGGCAAATCCCGGGCAAACTCGTTAATTTCCGCCCACGGATCACCAGACGTAGTTAATAGTCCCGGAAGCGTAGAGTAGTTCAAATCGACCGGAGCGTCGATGGATTCGAGATCGCGCCAATCGAGCGGAGTAGAGGCCGGCATGTTGGTCCGGGCCCTGAGCGAATAAGCCGATACCGCCGTCGCACTGCGCGCATTTCGATGGATATCGATAAGGATCCGGCGCTTGCGGTTCTTCTCGCCGATCACCGTGACGAAGGTGTCGGGCGCCGTCTT
>JBKJMF010000005.1:0-11367 GCA_046596525.1 Devosia sp.
CTGGATTTCTGCGCCGATGGCTGGAGCGACTGGGACGACGGCGACGGCGCCATCCCCGGCCGCGTGCTGCTCGATGCACCCAGCGAGGGCGAGTATCGGAAGTAGCCGATTGACCGACTGTAACCCATGAGTTACAAATGGCCGAGATCGAGATACGGCAGACTGACGAGTACAAGTCGTGGTTCGCCCGATTGATGGACGAACGGGCGCGTACCCGGATCAACCTTCGCATCTATCGGCTGTCGCTCGGCAATGCCGGCGATGTGCGACCGATAGGCGGCGGCCTGAGCGAGCTGCGGATCGACTACGGTCCCGGTTATCGCGTGTACGTGGCGCGGCGCGGCGACGTCTTCGTCCTGCTGCTGTGCGGCGGTGACAAGGGCAGCCAGGATCGCGACATCAGGCGCGCCAAGGAATTGGCTGCTGCATGGAAGGAAGAATGATCATGGCGCTTGCAACGACCAAGTGGGACATCGCCGATCATCTCGATACTGATGAGCGGGCAGCACTCTTTCTGGAAGCGGCGTTCGAGGACGGCGATGCTGCCGTGATCACCGCTGCGCTGGGTGACGTGGCGCGTGCCCGCGGCATGACGCAGTTGGCGCGAGAGACCGGGCTGGCGCGGGAAGCGCTCTATCGGGCGCTGAGCCCCGAGGGACATCCCGAGTTCGAGACGGTTCTGAAGGTCATGCGCGCTCTGGGCCTGCGCCTGACCGCGGTGCCGCTTGAGGGAGGCGCTACCCCTGAAGCCTAGCCTCAGGTGGCGATCGTGCTGCACTTCAGCCCGGTCAGCGCCTGCTCATAGCGGGCGCGCATCTCGGGATGGGGTGGGGCGAGGCGGACGACGACGAACAGGTCGTCTTCCTTGGCTTCGACGATCAAGAGGCCCTCGGCGATATCCAGCTTCTGCTCGGCCAGCAGCCGGGTTTGACCCGGGTTGAAGATGCCGAGGTCGAGCGCCGTCCCGATGCCGTCGCGGTTGGTGGTCGAGTAGACCACCGTGCCGGCGCGGCTGTAGACCGCCACCGACCAGTAGGCCTGGGGCAGGGTGCCGCTGACCGAGGCGGGACCGCTCCTGAGATCGATCTTGCACACTGCATAGGTGAGTTCCGGATCGAGGCGCAGCGGGTTCGCCTCGCCGGACTTCGCTGCCGGCAGGACGGTCGGACCAGGGCCAGCATCGGTGGCGGCGACGCGGTCCCACGCGGAAGTGGCCGCGAGTGCGGGCAGGCTGAGGATCACCGCGATGTGGATGATGCCGCCGAGCACGACGCCACCGAGCAGCCAGAGCAGGGTGCGGATCATGCGCAGGCCTCGCGGATGATCGAGGGCAGGGCGGCAACGGCCGCGCCGACGCCCGAGAGGCTCGAGGTGTCGTAGAGGGTGAGCACGAGGTCGAAGGCGCCGTCGCCGGTGATTTCGAGCCAGTTCTGCGGCGCCAGCGTTTTCGAAACGTAGAGTTCGACCGAGCCGTCGCCGGCCCGGCTGAGGCGGGCGCTGTGGAAATCGGTCGGGCCATCTTCGCGAGTGATCGGTGCGCCATCGCCGGGCGCCACGGGCACCAGCGTCCAGAAGCGGGCGGCGGGCGTGCTGCCGTCGATGCGGTAGCGGCAGCCGCGGTCGAGCCGGCGGTTGTCGCTGTCGGTGGTGGCGACGAACTGGATGCCTTCGCTGGCGCCGAGCTCAAGGGCGCCGGAGCGGGCGATGAAGGCGCGGGTGTAGGGGTCGGGAGCCGGGACGCCGACGTCGCGCCAGGCGGACCACGGGCCGATCTCGATGGCGCCGAACAGCCGGCCGTCGCTCAGCGCGTACCAACTGAGGCCGAAGCCGACCACCAGTGCGACCATCAGCATGGCCCCGAGATGAACGAGAAAGCGCAAGGGCTACAACGCCTTGGCCGGAGCAGGGGGGGTGGCTGCAAGCGCCGCCTGGTTGCTCGCGCCGCCACCCAGCGCGTTGCGCAGCCGGTCGGCGACTTCGAGCAGCTTGTCCGCGGCGCCGGGCTTCAGCCCAGGGGGGCGCTCGATCACCGGGGCGATCGGTTGGCCTTCCTCGGCATTGGCGATGACAAAGGGTGCGGGCTGGAAATCGACGCCCTCGACCGGCTTGATCTCGATGTTGGTGTGGGCATAGGCCATGAACTTCTGCCAGGCGGTGGCCGGCAGCGTGCCGCCGGTGAGTTTCTTGGTCGGCTGGTAGTCGTCGTTGCCGAACCAGACGGCCGCCACATAGTTGCCGGTGAAGCCGCAGAACCATGCGTCGCGATACGATGAGGTGGTGCCGGTCTTGCCCACCGAGGGGACGCCCTCGATCAGCGCCCGCCGGCCGGTGCCGCTTTCGACCACGGCGCGCATCATGCGGTTCATGTAGAGCACCGTCTGCTCGCTGACGACGCGCTCCTGCGGCGGCAGGGAATCGGCATCGAAGATCGGATCGCCGGAGAGCGTGGTGATGCGGGTGATGCCGAAGGCCGGGGTCTTGGTGCCATGATTGGCGAACACCGCGTAGGACGAGGCCATGTCGATGACGCTGACCGAGGCGGCGCCCAGCGCCAGCGAGCGGGTGACCGGGAAATCGTTCTGCAGGCCGATCTTGTGGGCGAAATCGGCAATCGGCTGCCGGCCCATCTTGATCGAGAGGTTGACGGGTACGGTGTTGATCGACTGCTGGAAGGCCGAGATCAGGCTGATGCGGCCGACCGAGTTGCCCGAGTAGTTGCGCGGGCACCAGTTGCCGATGCAGGTGGTGGCGCCGCTGACCACGGTGTCGGGGGTGTATTCGGGGATGTTCTCGAACGCCGCGCCGTAGTCGAACAGCTTGAACGCCGAACCCGGCTGCCGATTGGGGACGATGGTGCGGTTGAACTGGCTCTTGCCGTAGTCCATGCCGCCGACCATGGCGCGGATCTGGCCGTTCGGCTCGAGCACCACCATTGCCGCCTGGGTGACGTTGTAGGCCTCGCCCTGCTCGCGCACCACGGAGGTCACGGCATCCTCGGCGTAGGACTGCAGCACCGGATCGATAGTGCTGCGGACCACGAAGGTGTTCGAGGTGCTGCCCGAGGTCTCGATGAACTTCTTGGCTTCCTCGAAGGCGTAGTCGAGGAAGTAGTTGGGCGAATTGGCCTCGGCCGATCGGTCGATCGGCACGGCCGGATTGCGGCGTGCAGCGGTGACCTGGCCCTCGGTGAGGAAGCCCGCATCGACGAGGTTGGAGAGCACCAGGTTGGCGCGGCCGCGCGCTGCCGCGAGGTCGACATGCGGTGCGTATTTTGTCGGTGCCTTGAACAGCCCGGCCAGCATCGCCGCTTCGGCGAGGTTCACGTCGGTGACCTTCTTGCCGAAATAGAACTCGGCGGCTGCGGCGGCGCCGAAATTGCCGCCGCCCATATAGGCGCGGTCGAAGTAGAGTTTGAGGATCTCGTCCTTGCTGTAGTGCCACTCGAGCCAGACCGAGAGGAAGGCTTCCTTGATCTTGCGCTCGATGGTGCGCTCGGAGCTGAGGAACAGGTTCTTGGCCAGTTGCTGGGTGATCGAGGAGCCACCCTGGGTCGAATTCTCGCCCTGGGCGTTCGACACCAGCGCACGCAGCGTGCCGACCACGTCGATGCCCCAGTGATCGTAGAAGCGGCGGTCCTCGGTGGCGAGGGTCGCCTTGACCAGATAGTCCGGCAGCTTGTCGAGCGGATAGGAATCGTCGGACCGGATGCCGCGCCGGCCGATCTCGTTGCCGTAGCGATCGAGGAAGGTGACGGCGAAATCCTCGGCCTTGTTGAAGCGGCCGCTTGCCGTGGCGTCGAACGCCGGCAGCGCCAGCGCGGTGACCAGCACCATGCCGATGGCGAAGAAGCTCAAGCCGTCCGAGAGGATTTCGACGAACAAGCGCTTGATGCCGGAGACGCGGAAGCGCGAGAAGAAATCCTCGACCTGGGTGTAGCCGCGACCGAGCGACTGGCCGAACTCATAGAGCGCCGAATCGAGCCAGGCATCGGCCGCCAGCATGCGGGTTTTCTTGCGCCGCTTCTCTTTGTGATAGAACGGATCCTGCACCGAAAACTCCGCGGCGTGCCAAGGGCGCCCCTATGGTCTTGAATCTCCCCAATTTGGGGCGCATTGGCAAGGCTGTCGCTCGAATATGATCAGCGGATAGTTTGTGCAAGCACAGTTGACGGTGCCGCACGATCGAACAGGAAAGGTCCATGGCTTTTCCTGCCCGGATTTAGCGGCGCCACACGGGAATTCTGAATGGCCTTCTGGGAAGAAAAGACGCTCGAGGAAATGACGCCGGTGGAGTGGGAAGCGCTCTGCGACGGCTGCGGGCGTTGCTGCCTGATGAAGCTCGAGGACGAGGACACCGGCGACATCTATGTCTCGGACGTGCGCTGCCAGCTGCTCGACGGCGAAAGCTGCAAGTGCTCGGACTATCCCAACCGGCTGAAGTTAGTGCCCGACTGCATCAAGCTGACCCCCGAGAATGTCCGCACCATCGAGTGGATCCCCAAGACCTGCGCCTATCGCCGCATCGCCGAAGGCAAAGGCCTCGCCTGGTGGCACCCGCTGGTCTCGGGCGACCCCGAGACCGTGATGGCGGTGGGCGTATCGGTGCGCGGCCGCACGGTGCCGGAGCAATCGGTGAAGCCGGGCGAGTGGGAAGAGCACGTCGTCGACTGGCCGAACTGGGAGCCGCCGGAGGAGATTTAGCTTCGGGCGAAGGCGAGGAGGGGGGCGATGTTATGGCGGTCGGCTTCGCGCAGGGCCTCGATGTAGGTGGTTCGGGTGGGACCTGCCGCAAGAAGGCTGGTTCGACCCCACGTGAAGGCCGGTCGGCCCAACTGCTCGGCCACAAGGTCTGCCATCAGCCGGGTATGGCGCCCATTGCCGTTCGCGAAGGGATGAATCTGCACCAGCCGATGGTGGATGAGCACTGCGATCTCATCGGGCGCGAAGGGACGTTCGTCCAGCCAGTAGCGGGCGGTTTCGAGGTGCTCTCGCAATGCCATGGGAATCTGGCGGGGCACCACGCCGATGTTGGTTTCGCGCAAACGATAGTCGCCTGCCCAGGTCCAGACGTCGCCGAACATGGACCTATGCAGCGAGCGGAGGAACGCCTCGCTGAGCAACGCCTGCCGGCGTGGTCGCCGCGCCCAGACGAGGCCGGCAAGGATATTTGCCTGTTCAGCCTCGTCCAGCTCGGCGCGAGTAGTGATCCAGCTTTGGCGTAGCCCGGTGAGTTCTGCAGGACCGAGTGGCGTGGCGCCCGGTGGGTCTTCGGCGCCGAGCATGGACTACTCCCCCCAGAGATCGCGATCCCGAATGTACAGCGCGATGTAGTCGGCGATCAGCTCCTCCTTATCGGCGCTGGTGACTCGCTGATCCTCGAGCAGCATGGTCTGGTCGACGCGGGATAGCGCAGCCAAGGCTTTCCGACGCGCTTGCTGCTGCACCAGGTCCTCAAGTGTACGGTTGGGAACGAGCGCATAGACCAGCGTGCAATCGAGCGCGGCGGCGGTCTTACGCAAGGTGTCGATGCGGATGGAGCCGATGGCCTCGGACTTCTCGGCATCCTCTACGCTTTGAGACGTCACGCCCATTCGACGACCGAGTTGGACGGCGGTCATGCCCAGGCTGTCACGTATGGCACGCAGCCAGCCCTTTGGTGGCGGCGTCAAGTTTGTTGCGTCCAACCGCTTCAATTTCTCATCAATGCGCCGGCGGGCGGTCCGTCTCGGGGAACTCAGCATCGGAGGTCTCCTTTCCAGGTTGTCGCCTGGATATTCGACTACATTTCAAGGTTATAGCCTGGAAAGATGAACAAGAAATCCAGGTTGGAGCCTGGAAAATAATATGACAATCCAGGTTATAGCCTGGAAATTTGGCCAAAAGCAACCGGAAGGTGGGGCGAGGCACCGAGAGACCGAGCAATCGGTGAAGCCCGGGGAGGTGGGAAGATCACGTCGTCGACTGGCCGAACTGGGAGCCGCCGGAGGAGATTTGAGGGCTCACGGATCGGGCCTTTGTCAGGCGGCGACGCATGCCGTGGAGGACCGTTTCGCGCCAGTACCAGCGACCAGCCCGGCAATGATCAGAGGAGCCTCCTGGCGAGCGCCGACAATCCCGCAGCAATCTTCGACTTCTGTCAAAGGGAGTAGATCCGCGACGGTTTTTGCCACCTGCACGGGACTTCTGTCGTCGGCGCTAAGGGTTTGTGCGACCGCCTCCCACTCGATTAAGTTGCCGCTGAACAAGACCACACAGGCATCCCATTTAACTGTTCCTTGATGGCGCCTCTGCGACAATGCTGCTGCACGAGGCCCCGAGCATATGTGGCAGTCCCTCATCGCCAATTTCGCCGTGGTTGGAATATTCATCTTCGGCTGGCTGCAATCCCAGGAGCTGCTTGGCAAGGTCAAGCGGCGAAGCCGGCGATTGCTGTTCGGCGCGGTCATGGGCCTCGGGGCGATCGCGTCAATGCTGTTATCGGCCGAGTTGCAGCCGGGTGTCTTCTTTGACCTTCGCTCCACATTCATAGCTATCTCGGCATTCATTGGCGGCCCTTTTGCCGCGCTGGTTACCGCCTCGATGACTGCCATCTACCGCCTTGGGGTCGGTGGCGCCGGTACGTGGGGGGCCATGCTGGGAATTACGCTGGTTCTTGTCGTTGGACTGGCTGCGCATGCACTGATCCGACGCCGCACCCCGACAGTTATTGAGATCATTCTGTTCTCGGCAGTCGCAGCCAGCGTTCCACTGCTAGGCTTTAGTGTGCTGCCCGCCGCTGTGCGCTCGAATGCATTCCACGACGCTGCCCTGCCTGTTGTGGTGCTGGGCTTCGCCGCCCTGGTCATTGCATTGACGGGCATCGCCCAAAGCCGCCACCGGGTGGAGGAACGGAAACTACTGCTCGCGGCCTTTCGTGAGGCGCCCGACTTCCTGTTCGTCAAGGACCGGGATAGCCGGTTCGTGGCGGTCAACGAGAAGGTAGCAGCAATCAATGGCTACCCCTCAGTTGATGCAATCCGGGGCAAGACCGACTTCGATATCTCCTCGTCGGACCGGGCCCAACGCCTGTTTGCCGAGGAGCAGCAGATCATGGCAACCGCCACCCCCACCATAAATGTGGAAGAACTCGTTTCAGACGAGACGGGCGCGCAACGCTGGTACCTGACCTCCAAGGCTGCAGTGCACAACGTCGATGGTGAAGTACTCGGTTTGGCGGGAGTTACGCGGGACATCACGGAACGCAAAGAGCTCGAAAAGGCCCTCGTCGACAGCCGCAACGAGTTGAATCTGGTTCTGACTGAGATGTCCGACGGCCTGGCACGTTTCGACGAGTTCGGGCACCTGATGTTCTGCAACAAGCAGTACCAGGCACTTTTCCCACTGACCGGTCCGTTGCGGGTAAGCGGTGCCCTCCTGTCGGACATCCTCCTGGCGGCCGTCGATTGCGGCGAGCAGCTGGATATCCCTCGGGACAAGGTACAAGGCTGGATTGGCTCGGCAATGGGCGCCCTGGCGCAAGGGGGGGAAGAGGAGGTTCGACTGTTCGACGGCCATTGGCTTCATGTGCGGACGACGCCAATCGGCAGCGGCGGCGCAACGGTCGTGGTGTCGGACATTACGACCATAAAGCGCGCCGAGATGGGGCTGCTGGCGCTGACCGAACAGTTGAAGGTACTGGCCGATACCGACGGCCTTACCGGCCTGCTCAACCGACGCAGCTTCGATGATCAGCTGGAAAAGGAAGTCGCGCGCGCCCGACGGAACGCGTTGCCCCTGAGTTTGATCATGGTGGATATCGACCGGTTCAAGGCGTTCAACGACCGATATGGGCATCCAGCAGGGGATGCTTGCATCAAGCGGGTTGCCGCTGCGCTCAAGATTGGCGCCAGGCGTCCGGCTGATGTTGTCGCTCGCTACGGGGGCGAAGAAATGGTCCTGATCCTTCCCGAAACCGATGAACGCGGTGCGTTTGAGATGTCGGAGGGACTTCGGCTGGCAGTGCGAGCCCTCGGCATCCCGCACGATGGCAGCGAAAAGGGCGTTGTGACCATCAGCGTTGGCGTCGCCACCAGCGTCATTGATAGCGAAACCTCACCCTCCGTCCTTCTCGATCGCGCCGATGAAGCCGTCTACATCGCCAAGGAGGCTGGACGCGATCGGGTGATGGGTTGGAGCCCGCGGCACGAGCGCCGGGCGGCGACCTAGATCGGAACCATCGCCTCGTGTCGGCGCATTTCCGCGAACTCGCGTCGAGTACCCCACATCTCCGGCGCACGATTGGTGGCGAGCCACTGGCTGACTGCGCTCTCAGCCGGTCCGGCGTCGTCGCCGAGGACGGTCCCGTAGCCGCCCGGCAGGACGGCATACGGCCTCGGCGTTCGCGCTGGACGGGCAGGCGCAGGCGACCTGGTACCCGGCCGATATCACTTCGGACTCGACGGGGACGACGCTGGTCGAGGGCAACGATGCGTTCGGCTACGGGCTCAGCATTGAAGCCGGTCAGAAGATCGGGCTCGACGACAAATGGTCGCTGACGCCGCAGGCGCAGCTGGCCTATTCCTCGGTGAGCTTCAACGATTTGACCGATCAGTATGGCGGCACGGTATCGCTCAGCGATGGCGGAGACATCCTGGTGAGCAGTACAGCGTCTTCGGCGAGGCCCTCGTCAGGTGTAGCGTGGACGACTTCAGCGGCAACAACGCGCTGGGGGCGAAGGGCGGGTTCAACGCGAAGTGGTAGGGACTGTGCCACTTCTGCCGGAAGAGGGCTGAGCGCACCGCCGACGAGACATTCAGCCGGCGCGTTTCCAGCGGCGCTGCGGGCACGCCGCTTGGGTTTCCACAGGCTGTCGGGCTGGGCTTCGCGGACGGCGATCTCTGCGGCACATCGCAGTTGGTGCGGTCGCAATTTGGCCCCCTGGCTACCAAGGCTGGTTTGCCGGCCCGACCGTAAACTCGTTGATTGTGGTGTCGTCGGGCTGGTCTATCGCGAAGGCTACGACGTTTGCGATCCGGTCGGGCGCGATACCGTACTTGTCGTAGATGCCTTGCATGGTGTCCGCGGTTCCCTTGTCACGGATCGTGCCCAGCAATTCAGTGTTGATCGCGGCCGGATAAATGTTTGCCGTGCGGATGTTGGTGCCCTCCATGGCCGACTCCATACGGAGAACTTCCATGAAGTCGCGGAGGAACCACTTGGTCCCGCCATAGACAGCTCCACCCGGATAGGCCTTGAGCCCCGCCACGGACGAGGTCGCGATGACGTGCCCCGACTTCTGCTTTGTGAAGGTCGGCAGCACGGCAGCGACGCCGTTCAACACGCCCTTGATGTTCACGTCGACCATTTGGTGCCAGTCATCGGTCTTCAGCGCCGAGAGCATGGAGTTCGGCATGAGGCCGGCGTTGAGGAAGGTCACATCGACCCCACCAAACCTGTCGTGAGCCAACTGCACGATCTGGTCGTTGTCAGACTGCTTGGTGACGTCCAGCTCCTGATACGCCGCTTCCCCGCCCGCCTGCTCGATCTCGGCGACGATCTGCCTCAGTTTGTCCGTACGACGCGCGCCGAGGACGATTTTGGCACCCCGGCTGGCGAGCAGCTTCGCGGTGGCCTCGCCTATTCCGGACGACGCACCCGTGATGATGACGACCTTGTCCTTGATCACTCTCAGTATCCTTCTGATCTCGCGGGCCGCAGGGGCCCGTAGCCGCCCCGCAGGACGGCGTTCGGCCTCGGCGTTCGCGACAATTGGGTTTGGTGGTGTGGTGGAGCTCAGACGGCTTCTATGCGCAGCGGGAACTCGCCGCGCGTGAGCAGAGGCGCGAAATCGTCGAAACGGCCGAGCCTGACGAGGCCGCTCGAATAGCTGTAGCCCGCGTAGAACAGGGCGAGGTTGCCCCATGGCGCGAAGTAGCAGATGTCGCCCGGTTGCTCGTTGCCGAACGGTCCGCTGCCTTCGAGGCTCAGCTTGCGCGGCAGGTAGGCGATCTTCTCGTTGTCCGAGTAGTTGTCGATCGAGATGTCGAGCGGCAGCAGCGAGAAGAGATCGCGCGCCGAGGCATTGTCATAGAGCGTGCCGGTCAGAATCTGATCGTTGAACGTAATGCGGATCTTCATCTCGGTCGGCTCCTGGCTGGCGGGATCGTTGCCCTGCTGGGCGATTACCGGCGTGGGCATGAGGGCCAAACCCAACCCTGCTGCGAGGAGAGTGCGGCGGCTGATCGACGGGGTATTCTGGGACATTTCAGACACTCCGGTAAGGGCGGGACGCCAACAGGGCGAGCAGTGCTGCGATGCAGAGCAGGCCGGCTGCGAAGAGGAAGGTGCTGGACCATCCAGCGGTATCGAAGAGAAGCCCACCCGAGAATGCTCCCGCGGTGATGGCGAACTGGATCAGGGCCACCTGCAATCCGCCCCCGGCTTCAAGTTGGTTCGGAATGACCCGGGTCATCCAGGTGCCCCAGGCCACCGGGATGGGTGTCGTGAACAGGCCCCAGAGGACGAGGATCGCGGCCACGGCGAGCCCGACATGCCCAAAGAGGATCAGCATCAGGGCAAGCACCGCGAGGATGGCTGGCAGACCGATCAGCACCGGGGCAAGTTGCAACCTGAGCACGAAGCCGACGATCAAGGTACCGGCGAGGCCACCCAGGCCCAGTCCGAGCAGCACCAGGGACAGCGCGTTGACGTCGAGGTTGGTGACGCCTTCGAGGAACGGCCGCAGGTAGGTGGAGAGGGCGAACTGCCCCATGAAGGCGAGGGCCGTCGCCGCCATGCCGAGCGCCACGATGCGATTGCGGAAGAGCCCAATCATCGCCGAGACAGGGACGTGCCGCTGCGGTGGCATTCTCGGGATCACGACAAACTGCCAGACCAGCCCGGCGATGCCGACCGGCACGACGGTGAAGAAGGCCCCGCGCCAGCCGATGAGCCCGCCGAGGAAACTGCCCAACGGCGCCGCGATGACGGCGGCGAGAGCCGTTCCGCCCTGCAGCATCGCCATGGCCTTGGGGAGGTCTGGGCCGGTCGCGAGGCGTGCGAGGATCGCCGTGGATAGCGACCAGAAGCCACCGATGGCCACGCCGACCAAGGCCCGGCCGATCATGAAAAAGGTATAGTCGGGCGCAAGGGCAACCAGCAGACCCGAAAGGATAAGGACTCCGGTGTAGAGGAGCACGACGGTTCGCCGGTCGAGACTCGATAGCAGCGCGTTGCCGAAGAGGCTGGTGATGATGGCAAAGAAGCCGCTGATCGCAATTGCCTGCCCGGCCTGCCCTTCGGTGATGCCGAGTTCCTGCGCGATCGGCGTCAGCAGGCTCACCGGCATAAACTCTGAGGCAATCAGCACGAAGGTCAGCAGCGACATGCA
>JBKJMF010000016.1:0-2820 GCA_046596525.1 Devosia sp.
GACCTCCGCCACCTTTGGGTAGGCGGCGAACAGCTCGTCAGCGATCGGAACTTGACGCGCCGGCCCTATCGGGACATCCGACAGGACTATTCGGCCACCTATGCCGATTTCTGGAACCGTGTCGCGGCCGCCAAGGCCAGCGATACCAATAAGAAGAAAGCAGTAGCTTGACCAAACGGACTTTCATTTTCGACAGCGACGGCGGCGTCGACGACGCGCAGGCGCTGATCATGCTGGTCGCCAACGGCAAGGTTCCGGACCTCATCACCACGGTGTTCGGCAATGTCGGGCGCGACCAGGCGACCACCAATCTGCTCGCCGTCTGCGCCCATCTCGGCGTCACCATCCCGGTGCATCGCGGCGCCGACCGGCCGCTGACCCAGCCGATCATCGATGCCAAGTACGTGCACGGCGATGACGGCCTCGGCGGCGCCCCGCGTCCGGCCAGGCAGGACGTCCACACGTCCGACGACGGCATCGGTGTCCTGATCCGCACCTTCAAGGCCGCTGCCGCTAAGGGCGAGAAGGCCGATATCCTGATGATCGGACCGCTGACCAACCTGGCACTGGCGCTCCGCCTCGATCCGTCGATTATCGACGGTATCGGCACGCTCACCATCATGGGCGGCAACGTCTATGGCCGCGGCAACACCACGCCGGCGGCCGAGTTCAACATCTATGCCGACCCCGAGGGCGCGCATGTGGTGCTGACCGCCGGCATCGAGACAGTGGTGATCCCGTGGGAGCCGTGCCTCACCCACTTCATGATGGGCGACAAGGTCGACGCGATGTTCGCCGCCATCCCCGCGAGCCCGCTGCGCGATTTCTCGCAAAAGCTCGCCGCCCATGCGCGTGAGAACGGCATTCGCCGTGGCCTGCCCGACCGGTTTCTCTATGTCGATCCGCTGGCTGCCGCCGTGGTGCTCGATCCGTCGATGGTCACCAAGTCGATCGTCGCCTCGTCGAGCGTCGAGCTGGCCCCGGGCCTCACCCGCGGCATGACGCTGGTCGATCCTTCCGGGCGCCTCGGCACCCCCAAGATTACGTTCGTCGAGGAGGTCGACGTCGCAAAAGTCGACGCTCTCTACGCCGTATCCGCCGCCTATTCCCCCAAGAATTAGAACAACGCAAACAGGAGTGCGCATGTCTCTGATCTCGAATTTCACTAAGGCCGCAGCAGGTGTCCTGCTCTCGGCTTCGATGATGGCTTCGACGGCAATCCCCGCCGCCGCCCAGGACTACACCAAGGAAAACCCGCTCAAGGTCGCGCTCGTCTTGCACGGCACGCTCGGCGACAAGAGCTTCTTCGACGACGCCGCCGAAGGGATGAAGACCGCCGAGGCCGAACTGCCGGTCACGGTCAAGATCATCGAGCTCGGCTATGACCGCTCGAAGTGGCAGGCCGGCCTCGCCGACGCTGCCGACTCGGGCTACGACGTGATCATCGCCGGCACCTTCGACATGACCGGCTACATCGTCGAGCTATCGCCGGAATATCCGGACGTGAAGTTCATCGATTTCGACGACGCCCCTGACTACGCCGCCTGCGAATGCAAGAACGTCCTCGGCGTGCAGTACACCACTGCCGCCGCTGGCTACCTCGCCGGCTATGCCGCCGCCAAGATCTCGAAGTCCGCGACGCTGGGCACCATCATCGGCATGGAATTCCCGACCGTCACCGACTTCAAGACCGGTTTCGACCAAGGCGCCAAGGCCGCTAACCCCTCGATCAACATCCTCAATGCCGTGGCCGGTTCGTTCAACGACCCTGCCAAGGGCAAGGAAATCGCGCTCGCCCAGATCAACCAGGGCGCCGACGTGATCTTCCCGATCGCCGGCGGGACCGGCATCGGTGCGCTGCAGGCGGTCAAGGACTCGGGCAAGCTCGCGGTCGGCGTCGACAGCGACCAGGCGACGATCTTCGCATCGTCCGATCCGGCCCAGGCCGACGTGATCTTCACCTCTGTGCTCAAGAAGGTCGGCCACTCGCTGTTCCTGGCGCTGAAGGGCACGCTTGACGGCACTGCCCCCTATGGCTCGCGCCAGCTGCTCGGGATCAAGGACGGCGCCGTGGGCATCGCCAAGAACGCCTGGTACGAGAAGCTCGTACCAGCCGACGTGCGCGCCGAAGTCGATGCGCTCGAGGCCAAGATCGTCGCGGGCGAGATCGAAGTCGCCACCGACATGAAGTGATGCAACGGGCCCCGCGGCAACGCGGGGCCCAAGTTTTTCTGGCGCAAAGCGGGGCAGCATGGCGCTTATCGAAGCAATCGGGATCGGCAAGACCTATCCCGGCGGGGTCGTAGCCAATGACGGGGTGAACCTGGTCATCGAGCCGGGCGAAGTTCACGCCGTGGTCGGCGAGAACGGCGCGGGCAAATCCACCCTGATGAAGATCCTGTTCGGCATCGAACAGCCCAATTCCGGCACGCTGCTGCTCGACAACAAGCAGGTGCATTTCGCCAACCCGCGCGAAGCGATCGATGCGGGCATCGGCATGGTGTTCCAGCATTTCTCGCTGGTGCCGAGCTTCTCGGTCTACGAGAACGTAGTGCTCGGTTCCGAGCCCAAGGCCGGCATCCGGCTCGATCGCCAAAAGGCGATCGCCGAGGTGCAGGCGCTCAGCGACAAGTTCCGTCTCAAGGTCGATCCGCTGCCGCCCGTCGGCTCGCTCCCGGTCGGCCAGCAGCAGCGCGTCGAGATCCTCAAGGCACTCTACCGCAACGCCCGCATCCTGATCCTCGACGAGCCGACAGCCGTGCTGGCGCCGCAGGAAGTGCAGGAGCTGTTCGTCGCCATCCGCTCGCTGGTGGCGCAGGG
>JBKJMF010000191.1:0-4438 GCA_046596525.1 Devosia sp.
ACGGCTTCGCCGATCAGGCTCTCGATCTCGTCCATCGGGTCGCGCTCGGCCGAAGCCTGCGGCCTCGGCGCCTGCACCTTGCTGGTGGGGCCAAAGACCGGGGCAACGCCGAAGCGATCTTCGGCGCGCGCAGCCGGCTGAGTGGATATCGGCTGCGACTGCGGACGGAACTGGGACGGGCCCGATGCAGGGCGCGACACAGGCATGGTGCCAGGCAGCGGGAAGCTGCGCGGAGCGGGCTGCACCGGAGCGGGCCGATGCTCGGCCTCGGCTTCCTCGGCAACTTCGGCTTCGGCAGAATCGAGTTCCATGGCGATCAGGTCGGCGATCGGGTCGCCGGAGGGCCGTGGCGGAGTGGGAGCAGCGATAGGAACGGCGGCTCTAGCTTGCGGGCGCGGTTCGGGAGCCGCCAGCGGGGGCGGCGGCTCGGAACCGAAGCCGAAATCGAAATCGAAGGCATCGCCCGACGAGGACGCCTTGGCAGCGGCAACCATGGGCGGCGCGGGCACAGCAGCAGCGAGCTGCAGGGCGGCACGCGGCGCCGAGAAGTTCGGCTCGACGCGCGGCGCCGGGGCCTTCAGCTCGGGCTCGACGGTCGGCTCGACATGCACCACCGGGTCGAGTTCGGCCTCAAGTTCGGCCATCGGATCGGCATGCGGGGCCTCGGCCAACGGGCGGGCCTCGGTAGCGGCGGGGCGCACTCCAGTCACAAACGAGCGCGCGGCGGATGGCGGGGTTTCGACTGCGGGGGCCCGTACTGGCACAGGCTTGGGGATCTCGCGATCCTGCCAGTTGGCCATGGGCTCGGGCTTGAAGCTGGTGGATGCCGCCGGGAGCGTGCCGAAATCGAACGAGGCGCCGGGCTTTGCTTCGGCCTGCGGCACCGGCGCCGTCACGGCCGGAGCGGGCGTCGAGGCCACGGGCTGATCCATGCCGGGAATGCGCAGCACGCCCGGAGAAATCGGCGCGGGGCGATCGACCGGTGGCGAGACCGGGGCAATGGGTGCAGGTGCCGGTGTTGCAGCAACCGGCGCATCCATTCCCGGAATGCGAACGAGCGCTGGCCCCTGCCCTTCGGGCCTGGGCATCTCGGGAAGCGTGACGAGCTTGGGCGCTGGCTTGGCCTCCGGCTCGGCGCCCTGGGCATTGTTCGCCATAAGTTTGGCGAGCTCGGCGATCAGGTCGTCGGATTTATCCTGGCCATCAGGCATCTGCTGCGGTCTCGCTGTCATTGAAAGCAGCGCCCCCTGAATTAGTGGTATCGGTGCTCGCCCTGACCCTCGCCGAGCAAGCCGGCCACTCTAGCAACCAATGCGCCGGAATTATGAAAGCTCCTCCGGGGCACTAACACCAAGCAGGGTCAAGCCGTTAACGAGCACCTGACGCACAGCACCGACAAGGGCGAGTCGGGCTGAAGTCAGCATTGAATCATCGGCGTTAACAAACCGTAAGGCAACATCTTGATTGCCCTTCGACCAGAAGCCGTGAAAGGCCGCCGCAAGCTCGTAGAGATAGAACGCCACCCGGTGCGGTTCATGCGCACTGGCGGCCGACGCGACGATCCGCGGCCACTGCGCCAGAGACTTGATCAGCTCGAGATCAGCTTCGGACGAGAGCAGCGAAATGTCGGCTTTCGACAGCGCCTCGACCGAAGTATCGAGGGTCGACATCTCCTCGGCGACCTTACGAAAGATCGAGTAGGTCCGGGCGTGGGCGTACTGGACATAGAACACCGGGTTATCGCGGGTCTGTTCCTTGACCACGGCGAAATCGAAATCCATCGCCGCATCGTTCCGCCGATAGAGCAGCATGAAGCGGGTGGCGTCGGAGCCCACCTCCTCCACAACGTCGGAGAGCAGGACGAGGTCGCCGGAGCGCTTGCTCATCTTGAACGGCTCGCCATTCTTCATCAGCCGGACGAGTTGGCAGATGCGCACGTCGATATCGGCCTCGCCATGCGAGACGGCCTTCACCGCCGCCTTCAGCCGCGAGACGTAGCCGGAGTGGTCGGCACCCAGCACGTTGACCATGTGCTTGAAGCCGCGAAGGTACTTGTTGCGGTGGTAGGCGATGTCGGCGGCGAAATAGGTGTACGCGCCGTTCGACTTGACCAACGGACGATCGACGTCGTCGCCATAGTTGGTGGCGCGGAACAGCGTCTGCTCGCGATCCTCCCAGTCCTCGGGGGTCTTGCCCTTGGGGGGCTCGAGCCGGCCCTGATAGATCATGTCCTCGGTGCGCAGCCAGTCGAGCGTGGTGTCGATGTCGCCGCCCTGCCCGTGCAGTTGTCGCTCAGAGAAGAACACGTCGTGGTGGATGTTGAGCTGGGCCAGATCGGCCCGGATCAGGTCCATCATGGCGGCCAGCACCCGGTCCTTGACCAGCGCCAGCGCCTCTGCTTCAGGCTTTTCCAGCAGCGAGCCGCCGTACTCGGCCTTCAGCGCCGCGCCGACGGGGACTAGGTAATCGCCGGGATAGAAGCCGGGTGGGATCTCGATAGTTTCGCCGAGCGCCTCGCGATAGCGCAGCATGGTGGAGCGGGCGAGCGTCTCGATCTGGCTGCCCGCGTCGTTGATGTAATACTCGCGGGTCACGTCATACCCGGAATAGGCCATCAGCGAAGCCAGAGCGTCGCCGAAGACGGCGCCACGGGTATGCCCGACATGCATCGGACCGGTCGGATTAGCGGAGACGTACTCGACATTGACCCGCTCGCCACCGCCGACATTGGAACGGCCAAAATCGCCGCCCTGCGCGGCGACCGACTTCAGGACTTCGTGCCAGACCGGGGTGGCGAGCCGGAAATTGATGAAACCGGGGCCGGCAACCTCGACCGAGGTCACGTCCTTGTCGGCCTTGAAATGCTCGGCAAGCGCTGCTGCGACGTCGCGCGGGTTCTTGCCCAACGGCTTCGCCACCACCATCGCGGCGTTGGTCGAGAGGTCGCCATGCGCGGCATCTCGCGGCGGCTCGACCACGATGCGCGACAGGGCTTCCTCGGCGAGCGAGGGATAGAGACCCTTGAGGGCGTCGGCGACACGGGCGGCAAACAACGCGAAGACGTTCATGGCGTACCTTTTGGAAGGGACTGAGCCCCTACCCCAACTGGCCCGAACCGTCAAACAGGCGGGCATGCTGCTCCAGTGCATAGGGGTCGGTCATGCCGGCTATGAAGTCGGCGACGATGCGGGCGCGGACGGCGCGATCCGGGGCGTGGCGAGCAGCTTCGCCCCAGCGGCCGGGCATGTCGCCGGTGACAAGGTAGTGGTCGAACAGCATCGAGACTAGCGTCTGGCTGCGGCGGACGGGGCCCATCACCTCGTCACTGCGATAGACCCGCTCGAAGAGGAAGCGCTTCAGCGCCTGCTCCGCCTCGAAGACAGGCGGCGAGAAGCGGATCAACGTGCGGCCGGCGTTGCGGACGTCGTCGGCGGAGTGCGGCGCGACCGCCGCGATGGCGCGGCTGCTCTCGGCGATGACGTCCTCGATCTGCACGGTGATCAGGCGGCGCTGCACCTCGTGCGCCTGTCGGCTGCGCTCGATATCGGGCCAGCGGGCCAGCACCTCACGCACAAGCGGGCCGACGAGGGGCACCTCGACGAGGTCGGACAGTCGGATCAGGCCGGCGCGGAGGGCGTCGTCGATGTCGTGGGAGTTGTAGGCGATGTCGTCGGCGATGGCGGCGGACTGGGCCTCGAGGCTGGCATAGCTCCAGGTCATCAGGTCGGCGCTGGCGGGGATGTCGGTTAGGCCGGGCGGCAACAGCTTGTCGGCGCGCAGGGCGCGACCGGTGCGGTTGGTGAGCGGGCCGTTGTGCTTGAGGATGCCCTCCAGCGCCTCCCAGCTGAGGTTCAGTCCATCGTGCTCGGCGTAGCGGTTCTCGAGCCGGGTGACGACGCGGATCGCCTGCATGTTGTGGTCGAAGCCACCCCACTCGGCCATCTTGTCGTGCAGCACGCGCTCGCCGGCATGGCCGAACGGGGTGTGGCCGAGATCGTGGGCCAGCGCTACCGCCTCCGCCAGATCCTCGTCCAGCCCCAGCGCCCGGGCGATCGAGCGGGCCATCTGGCTGACTTCCAGCGTATGGGTCAGCCGGGTGCGATAATGGAGGCCCTCGTGATGCAGGAACACCTGGGTTTTGTGCTGCAGGCGGCGGAAGGCGGCGGAGTGGACGATGCGGTCGCGATCGCGCTGGAATTCGGAGCGTGTCGGGCTGGCGCTCGGCGCGAAAAGCCGGCCGCGGCTCTGCGACGGATCGGAGGCATAGGCGGCGCGTTCACCCATTATGCGGCCAAGACCCTTTTCATCGTCGACTAACGATATTAGATTGGTGTTCAGCACTGCCCTGCACGGGCGGCCGAAAGGTATTCCCGATGTCCGAAGCTGCTCTAGCACCGAACAATGTCATTATGACAGACCGCGCCGCCAAGAAGATCGG
>JBKJMF010000318.1:0-2590 GCA_046596525.1 Devosia sp.
GCGCAGGGTGTTCCCGACCACGCCGCCGAGCGTCGAGTATCGGTTGAGCCCGATGGGGGAGAGCTTCCTAGTGCCGCTGAGCGCGCTGGTGGATTGGGCGTTCACGCATCACCCGGCCATTCGCGAGGCGCGGGCCGAGTTTGCCAAGGCGGCGTAGGTCGGAGTTTAGCCGATGGTAGGCTGGCCGCCGGTCCGCCCCTGGATGATCTGCGACACCGGCTTCACGTCTTGCGGCTCGGCTTCGTGCGGTTTCTCCGTCGCCCATAGCGCGACGAGCACAGCCGCCGCCCCAAGCAGCGGCAGCGCCAGGACGAGCCAGCTAAGGGGCGAAATCCGCATTCCCATCACCGAAGAGCCTACAGCGTTATTGCGCAATCGACCGGCTGTGGCTTGCCATCCCTAGCCGGAAAACGGCATGGAGACTAGTCGACCTCGCAGAGACCACCTTGCCAACTCCCTCGATCTTTTCCGACCGCCGCGTCGTCGTCGCCACTGCGCTGCTGTGCTGCCTGCTGTGGGGGAGCGCGGTACCAGCGGTGAAGATCGGCTACGCGCTGCTCGGCATCCTGCCTGCCGATACGCCGTCGCTGCTGCTGTTCGCGGGGCTGCGCTTCAGCCTCGCCGGGTTGTTGCTGCTGGCCTACACGGCGGCTACCAGGAAACCGCTGGTGCCATCGCCGCGGCGGCTTGGCGAGCTGGCGCTGCTGGGGTTGGTGTCGACCGCCGCGCAGTACATGTTCTATTACATCGGCCTCGCCCGCACGACCGGCACGAAGGTGTCGATCATCACCTCGACCAGCACCTTCTTCTCGGTGCTGCTGGCGCACTGGCTTTACACCAACGACAAGCTGACCGGCCGGCGTATCCTCGGCTGCCTTGTCGGCTTTGCCGGTGTCGTCACGGTGAACCTTTCGGCGGCCGGGTTCGATCTGCACCTGACGCTGCTCGGCGAGGGCTTCATCATCATTGCCGCGCTGATGTTCTCGCTCGGCGCCATCTACGGCAAGCGCCTCAGCGCCGATATGGAGCCGGCGACGATGACAGGGTGGCAGCTGCTGCTCGGCGGACTGATGCTGACGGTTGCGGGGTTTGCCGGCGGTGGCCATTTCACCGGCTTCGGCTGGGATGCGAGCCTGCTGCTGGTCTATCTGGCGACGCTCTCAGCCGCCGCTTTCGCGCTGTGGAGCGTGCTGATGAAGCACAACCCGGTCGGCGCAGTGGCGATCTTCAACTGCGCCATCCCGATCTTCGGCGTGCTGCTGTCGGGCCTGTTCCTCGGGGAATCGATCTTCGAGTGGAAGAACCTCGCGGCACTGGTGCTGGTGAGTGCGGGGATCTGGCTGGTGACGGCGACGGGGCGAGGTCCCGTCGTGGGGCGCCCCTCACCCTAACCCTCTCCCCAGAGGGGCGAGGGGACGCACTTTGCACGGACAGTGACACAACGCCCCCTCGCCCCTTTGGGGAGAGGGGCGGGGTGAGGGGTAGCCAAGTGCGCTAAACCGCCGCGGGAAACACCCGCCAGCGCTTCGGCCGGAACGCGATGCGGGTCCGTTCACCGGCCGGGTGATCGAACGGCAGGTCGATTTCCACACGCTCAGGCAGGCCGCCGATTTCGAGTTCGACGCGACGCGTGCCGCCGACCCGGCGCGAGGCGACGACGACGCCGGCAAGCGCCGCACCTACCCCGTCCTCGACCAGCTCCACGTCGTGCGGGCGGAAGAACAGCTTGGCATCGCCGACTGCGTCGTTCGGTGCCGGCAGGCCGATGGCGCGACCGCCGACCCAGAGTTCATGGTTTTCCACCGACACCGGCAGCGCGCTCGACTCGCCGATGAAGGAGAAGACGAACGGCGAATTGGGCCGGTCATAGACGTCGTCCGGTGTCCCCACCTGCTCGATCTTGCCCTGGCTCATCACCACCAGCCGGTCGGCCAATTCCAGCGCCTCTTCCTGGTCGTGCGTGACGAACACCGTGGTGTGGCCGGTGCGATCGTGGATTTCGCGCAGCCACTTGCGCAGTTCCTTGCGGACCTGGGCGTCGAGTGCGCCGAACGGCTCGTCGAGCAGCAGCACGCGCGGCTCGATGGCCAGCGCCCGGGCCAGCGCCACGCGCTGCCGCTGGCCGCCCGAAAGCTGCTGCGGGAAGCGCTTCTCGAGCCCGGTGAGCTGCACCAGGTCGAGCAGTTCCATGGCGCGGCGCCGGATCTCGGCCTTGGGCGGGCGGGTCGAACGCGGCCGGACCTTCAGCCCGAACGAGATATTGTCGAGCACCGTCATGTTGCGGAACAGCGCGTAGGCCTGGAACACGAAGCCGACATTGCGCTCCTGCACGGTCTTCGACGACGCATCCTCGTCGCCGAAGAAAATACGCCCGGCCGTCGGCATTTCGAGCCCGGCGATGAGCCGCAGTAGCGTGGTCTTGCCCGAGCCGGAGGGGCCGAGTAGCGCGATCAGTTCGCTCGACTTCACCTCGAGCGACACGTCGTTGAGCGCCGGGTAGTGCGAGAATTCCTTGCGGACGGTGTCGACTCGAATATCCAAACTCATGGGCCTTTCAGTGTCGTCGTGTGCCGGCGAGTTCGTCGCCGAA
>JBKJMF010000497.1:0-5264 GCA_046596525.1 Devosia sp.
GAGACCGAGCGCTCGGGGACGATGGCCGCGCCGCGCTCGCGATTCTCGATGCCGATGAAGCGGGGGAGCTTGAACTCAATCGCCAAAGACGATCTCCCCATCGGTCAGGATCATGCGCGGGAAGGGAAAGGCGTCGAGCAGCGGCAGCTCGTGGGTGGCGAGGATGATGGTCGTCCCCATCTTGTTGAGTTCGGCGAACAACCGCACCAGTCGTAGCGACAGCTCGGGGTCGACGTTGCCGGTCGGTTCGTCGGCGAGCAGGATGTCCGGCCGGCCGATCACCGCTCGGGCGATGGCGGCGCGCTGCTTCTCGCCGCCCGAGAGCACCGCGGGCAGCGCATCGAGGCGCTCGCCGAGCCCGACCCACTCCAGCAACTCGGTGACGTTGGCGCGATAGCTCGATTCGGGCTCGCCGAGGACCCGCAGCGGCAGCGCCACGTTCTCGAAGGTGGTGAGGTGGTCGAGCAGGCGGAATTCCTGGAACACGATGCCGATGTGGCGGCGCATCTGCAGCAGTGCGTCCTGGTCGAGCGAGGAGGTGTCCTTGCCGAACAGGGTGACCCGGCCGCGGGTCGGCCGCAGCGACAGCAGCAGCAGTTTCAGCAACGAAGTCTTGCCGGAGCCCGAGGGGCCGGTGAGGAAGTGGAACGTGCCGGGTTCGATGCGGAAGTTGAGATCCTTGAGGATCTCTGGGCCCTGCCCGTAGCGCAGGCCGACATTGGAGAACTCGATCACCGGGCCATCCGCTCCGAATCAGTTGTGAGGCATCATAACAGCGGCACCCCGTGCCAGCCGGGGTTCTCGCCCACAATTCAGCCCAAATCTTGGTCGGCATGACCAAAGCCTGCGGCAGTTTCGTTGCGCGGGTTTGAGGAAACTTAACCCCGCCCGGCTAGCTTCGGCTCATGCGCTCACCCCAGCCCTTAACGGTCGTCATCGCCTGCCCGCATTGCGGCACGCGTTACCAGGTGCCGCCCGAAACGCTCGGGACCAGCGGCCGCAAGGTCAGCTGCGCGCATTGCGGCAAGGCCTGGCTGGCCGAGGCGCAGACGGCAGCGCCGTCGCCCGACGAGGACCGGCTGTTCACGCCGAGCGAGGAAGCGGCGCTCGATCGCGAGTTCACCGCGGTCGAACAGCGCGCCGCCATCGCCGAGATCCCGGCATCGCTGCGTGGTGTGATGCCCGACGGCGCGCCGCCACCCGAGGTGGTGCGTTCGATCGCCGAAATCAAAGCGGCCATTGCGCCGAAGCACGCCGAAACGCCGGTGGCCCCACCGCCCGAGCCGACGGCGGCGGAACGCGCTGCCAACGGCAAGCTGGAAAAGCGCCAGCGTGCTGTGGCTCGACGCCTGCCCGCGGCCAAACTGTTCCGGCTGATCCGCCTCGCCGCCGTGGCGCTGCTGGTGGTGGTGATCGCCGGCGGGCTGCTGTTCCGTACCGAGATCGTCAAGCTGGCGCCGGCGATGGCCGGGGTCTACTCGGCGTTCGGGCTTGGGGTGAATGTGGTCGGGCTCGAATTCTCGAATGTCTCGACGCTAATGAGCAAGCGCGGCGATAGCGATGTGATCAGCGTCACTGCGACCATTCGTGGAGTGGAGCCGCGCCGTGTCGTGGTGCCGCCGGTGGTGGTGAGCCTGCTCGATGCCGAGGGTGCTTCGATCTACCAGTGGAGCGTGATGCCACCAGCGCCCGACGTGGAGCCGGGCGAGGCGGTGGTGTTTTCCGCCGAACTCGCGGCGCCGCCGAAGGGCGCGACGCAGTTGCGGCTCGGATTTGCCGCGGGCCGCCAGCAAACCGATACGACAGCCACTGCTGCCCAACAGATTTCTCAAGAGACCGTACACTGATGGCCAGAATCCTGCTTGCCGAAGACGATGATGGCGTGCGCGCCTTTGTAGCGCGCGCCCTTGCTCATGTGGGTCACGAAGTGGTGGAAGCCGAGGATGGCGGGCTCGCCTCCGAGGTGATGCAGGAGGAGATGGGCCGTTTCGACCTCCTGCTCTCCGACATCAAGATGCCGGTGATGGACGGGATCGCGCTGGCGCTCAACGTCGCCGCGGCCTGGCCGAAAGTGACCATCGTGCTGATGACCGGCTTTGCCGACCAGCGCGAGCGGGCACACGGGCTCGACCAACTGATCTATGATGTGATCCCCAAGCCGTTCACGCTGGCGCAGGTGCTGGAGAAAGTCGACGACGCGCTCAACGGCCGGCCACCGGAAATCATCTCGCTGGCACGCCAGGCGATGGCGGGGTGAGCGGCTAGTCCGCGAGCTCCAGCACGCGGACGTCGAAGCTCTCCGCCTTTTCCTCCATGAAGCGGAGGAATTTCAGCCCTTCGCGCTCGATCTCGGCGACGTCCTTCTTCCTCAGCTTGTGATAGGGCGACACGGTCAGCACCGCGGCGCCCTTCTTGTTTTCGATGGTCCAGCCGGCGAAGAAAGTGCCATCGACGAGGACGGCGGGCTTCACGACGTGCAGGAAGTCGGTGCGCTTCTCGTCGTCCTTGGCGACGAAGCGGCGGCGGTTGTCGTAGCCGAGGAAGGCGTTCTCGTAGAGCGGCATGAAGCGGACGGGGGCCGGGGTTTCGGCATCGGGGCGCGGCGCGTCGGGCAGGTCGAACAGTTCGCGGCCGTCGGGGGCAGTGAAGGTGACGAGTTCGTCGCGGATCGCCTCGAAGATCTCGCCGAGCTTGGTGAGGCCGCACCAGCTCTGCATGTCGTTGACGCTGGCAGGGCCGTAGGCGGCGAGGTAGCGGCGGACCAGCGTCGTGAGATCGAGCGTGCTGGTGGTCAGCGGCAGATATTTCGGCGCGCGAACCAGCAGTGGCGAGTGGCCGGAGCCCCAGATGCGGGTGGGTGGTACCTGCACCATGGTCTCGCGAACCTGCAGCAGCACGGTCATCGCCAGCGGTTCGGCGGTGGGGAACTGGTCCGCCAGCGCCTTGCCGATCTCGCCTGATGTCATCGGTTCGCGGTCGACGACCTCGATGGCGGCGGCGAGGACCATGGCCTGGTCATTGTCGCCGAAGCGGCGGCGGAAGTTCGATTGCCACATGCGTTCGAGCACCGGGCGGATCAGTTCGCGCATGCCGATCAGGTCAGATGTCGAGTGGAGGTGCAACGTGCCGCGCATAGTAGTGGCGCGGGCGAGGCGCTTGTCGACGATCAGCGCGGTCAGCGCCTGGTGGGTGAAGCCGTTGAGCCGCGACCACAGCCCGATATAGGGATCGTGGGTCTGTTGCGCCTGGAGGCCGAGCAGCCACTCGACGGCTTCGAGGATGCCCATATCGCTGCGCTCGAGCAGCATCTGGCGGGCGAGTGTGGAGCGGTTCAGCTGGCGGTCGGTGAGGGACTGGCTGCTCATTTTGCGTCTCCATTCTGGCACGACTTGAGGATGGATGCAGCCTGCTGACAGGGTTTGTCAGCAATGGCGGACATGACCACGCGCCCGACAGCCCTTGGGGCTTCGGAGTTTTCAAAGAACTCTGTCCATCAGGACAGACGAAGCGGGACCGGCGAGGCGTTTGCCTCGTAGCGGTAGTCCGCAGATGAAAGAGGCTCACGCCTCGCCGGCCGATCAGGAGTTTGTGGCCTATGCCATGCAGGGCTCGGGTGCATCCCGTGCCGCATCGCGAGAACGGTGGGCTTCGAACGTCGGCGACCCAATGGGATCCGGCCCGTACGCCTCCACCCGATCCCCTTATGCATGGAGACCTTCCATCCCTGGTGATCCTGCATCCGGACCACCCCGCGTTGTGTAGCGGCTTCGCCGTGCTAGCGGCGCGACCGTCATGGTTTCAGCCCAGGGCAGCACGACTGCCACCCCACCCGATCTCCACCGCACCAACCACTCGTCATGATCTCGCTTCGGTGCAGCGGATGGGCACAGAATCGCATGGGTGGGGATGTGGGAGGATAGATCAGCGCAAGATTCTGCTAAGCCACTGATCTGTCACCTCTCTCCGGTGTCATCCCAGCGAAAGTCGGGACCAACTTTCGGCTGACGCTAGTGGCGAAATGGGTGCCAGCTTTCGCTGGGATGACACCTGGTGGTGGGCGGAGCCACGGTGCCTTCCAACGCCCCCTCTCTTGCGAAATCTAAGGCTTAGCGAAGGGCTAAACCTAAGATTTCGCTTTCTCCCCCGCCTAGGGGGAGAGGGGCATCGAGTTTGTGGCGCTATGCAGTCGCCTTCGCCCGCTTCACGCCGCTGGACAGCCCTGCCACCAGCGTCGTGACGGCAGCAACCGTGCCGGCCGTGGCCTTGCCGTTCTCCAGCGAATTGCCGACCGCGTTGCAGATCGCCGTGCCGACGACGACGCCGTCGGCGTCGCGGCCCATGCTCGCTGCGTCGTCGGCCGTCTTGATACCGAAGCCGACGGCGACCGGGAGGTTGGTGTGGCTTTTGATGCGCCTGACGGCGTTGCCGACCGCGGCGTGGTTCTTGATCGCGGCGCCGGTGATGCCGGTCATCGACACGTAATAGACAAAGCCCGAGGTGTTCGCGAGCACCGCGGGCAACCGCTGGTCGTCGGTAGTCGGCGTGGTCAGTCGGATGAAGTTGAGGCCGGCGGCGAGCGCCGGGAGGCAAAGTTCTTCGTCTTCCTCGGGGGGCAGGTCGACAACGATCAGGCCATCGACGCCAGCGGCCTTCGCCGCGGCGAGGAAGGCATCGACGCCGAAAATGTAGATCGGGTTGTAGTAGCCCATCAGCACGATTGGGGTGGCGTCGTCCTTCTGGCGGAAGGCCGCAACCATGGCGAGCGTCTTCTTGAGCGTCTGGCCATTGGCGAGGGCGCGCTGGCCCGCCATCTGGACGCCTGGGCCGTCGGCCATCGGATCGGAGAACGGCATGCCGAACTCGATGATGTCGGCGCCAGCGCCGGGGAGAGCGTCGAGAATGGCCTGGCCAGTCGCAGAGTCCGGATCGCCGGCCATGGTGAAGATGCCGAGCGCCGGGCGGCCCTCGGCGGCGCACTTGGCAAAGCGGGCGGGGATACGGGTGGTCATTACGAGTTCATCCCCAGATAGCGGCCGACGCTCTCGACGTCCTTGTCGCCGCGGCCCGAGAGGCAGAGGACGATGGTCTCGTCCTTGCCCATGGTCGGGGCAACCTTCATCAACTGCGCCAGGCCATGGGCGCTTTCGAGCGCCGGGATGATGCCTTCGAGGCGGGTGCAGAGCTGGAAGGCGTCGAGCGCCTCCTTGTCGGTGATCGGCGCGTAGGTGACGCGCTTGGTGTCGTGCAGGAACGAGTGCTCGGGG
>JBKJMF010000535.1:0-9214 GCA_046596525.1 Devosia sp.
TCGTCGATGGCGACGTGATCCTCGGCCAGCCGCTGACCGCCGAGCCGGTCTACCCGTGGGCTGCACAGCAGCCGCGCTGGTCGATGCAGGCGGCGCTCGAGGCGGCCCTCGCCGGCACCATGACGCCGGCTGATGCCCTCAAGCAGGCGCAGAAGGAAACCGCCGACTGGCTCGGCCAGCAGACCACGGCGAACTAAGCCGATGGAGCCGAAGTCGTCCCCCTCCCGGTCCGACTTCGGCTCCCGCCTTTACCGGCTGCGCCGGCCATTCCGCGGCACGCTGGTGTGGTACTCGTTCCTGCTGCCACCGCTGCTGCTGATCCTCGTCTTCATCGGCTACCCGACGCTGCAGACGTTCAGGCAGAGCTTTTTCACCCGCGAACTCGGCACGGCCGAGAGCTTTGCCGGGTTCGAACACTACGGCCGGCTGCTGACCAACCAGGTGTTCTGGGGCGCGCTCGGCAACACCGTGCTGCTCGGCGCGGCGTTTCTCGGCATCGTCATCCCCCTTGCGGCCGCGCTCGCGTCATTGCTCAACCGGGTGAAGCGGGGCGCGACTCCGCTCAAGGTGATCTACTTTTTGCCCCAGCTCACCAGCTCGGTCGCAGTGGCGCTGATGTTCAACTACGTGTTCCAGCCCGACTGGGGCCTGCTGAACGGCGGTCTCCGCGCGCTGGGGGCGACCGAGACACCGCTGTGGCTGGCCGACCCGCGGCTCGGTCTGACGGGCTCGCGCGCCGCGGCAACGATCCTCGCGGTCTGGGCCGGCGTCGGCTATTTCATCATCGTGCTGCTGGCCGGGCTGCAGTCGATCCCGCGCGACATCTACGACGCGGCTGAGCTCGATGGCGCGACGGGGCTTCAGACCTGGTGGCACATCACGCTGCCGAGCCTCAGGCCCACCTTCATCTTTCTCATCATGACCGGCACGGTGGATGCGCTGGCCCGTTTCGGTGACCTGTGGACGCTGGGCGGGCCCGGCGGGGCGCCGGCGCGGTCGCTGCAGAGCGTGGTGATGTTCATGTTCCAGCAGGGGTTCGAGAGCGGTGACGTGTCGCTGGCGGCAGCGGCGGCGGTGGTCTTCTTCGTCATCGTGCTTGCCGTGACGGCGGTGTCGTTCTGGGGCTTCCTCGGGCGCGAATTCAAGGCGGTGCGATGACCGACGCGGTGCAGCAGGGTCCGATCGCGACGACCCCCCGCCCGGCCCGCCGGTGGCGGCTACCGCATGACTGGGCAACTCAACTGCTCAGCATGGCGGTGCTGTGCTTCGGCGCCTTGATCATGCTGCTGCCTTTCATCTGGATGGTGACCACGTCGCTGTCGCGCAAGGCCAACCAGTCGATGCCGCGGATCCCGAGCTTCTGGCCGGCCGATCCGTCGCTGTTCAACTACCAGGTGGCGGTAGGCAGCCTGCCGATCGGACAGTATTATCTCAACAGCCTGTTCGTGGTCGGGGTCACGACCTTCGGGTACCTGCTGTTCTCGTCGATTGCCGGCTATGCCTTCGCCAAGGGACGCTTTCCGGGCAAGACCGTGCTGTTCGTCATCTTCCTCTCGACGCTGTTCATTCCGTTCGAGACGCGGATGATCCCGCTCTACCACCAGATGGCTGGACTGGGGCTCACCAACACCTACTGGGCGCTGATCCTGCCGTTTCTCGCCGGCGGGTTCGGCACCTTCCTGATGCGGCAGACGATCTCGACCATTCCGGACGAGTTGATCGAGGCGGCGCGGATCGACGGCGCCTCTGAGCTGCGCATTTTCCTCCAGATCGTGTTGCCGCTCTGCCGGCCGACACTCGCGACCCTTGCCATCCTCAACATCATCTGGCGCTGGAACGACGTGCTCTGGCCCCTACTCGTCACCTCGGACCGCAAGCTCTACACCGTGACGCAGGGACTGGCCCTGGCCGGACGGGCCAGCGGCATCCATGTGGGTGTCGCGCTCGCCACCGCGGTGATGGCGATCCTGCCGGTGATCGTCGCCTACCTGTTCCTGCAGCGCTACGTCATCCGCAGTGTCGTTTCGAGCGGGGTCAAAGGCTAAGTTCCATTGGGGAAACGCGGGGATAGCGTAGACATGATACGACTAACCTTTATCTTCGGCTGACGTCCCGCCTCGAGACCAACAATGCTGCAAGCCAGAACACGCCCGCTTCTCCCCGATGTCGTCCGCTCAGAGCTGCGGCACGCGATCGTCGAAGGCGAGTTCCCACCCGGCTCCAAGCTTCCCAACGAAGAGGCGCTCTGCACCCGCTTCTCGGTGAGCCGCATTACTCTGCGTGAAGCGGTGCGCGGGCTGATCGAGGAAGGCTACGTGACGCGTCGCCAGGGCGCCGGCACGTTCGTCACGCTGGGCCCGACGCTACGGAACTCGCTCGACACCAATTTCAGCTACACCGAATATCTCGAGAGCATTGGCGTCCGCGCCTCCAAGGAAGTGCTGGACGCAAGCCGGGTTGCCGGTGACGACGACGTGACCGCCGATCTCAACCTCGCCCCCGGCGCCGAAGTGGTGGTCGTCCGCCGCGTGCGTATCGCCGACGGCAAACCCGCGATATACTCGATCGACAGCTTGCCGGTCGACATCGTCGACGCCAGGAAAGACCTCAAGGCGTTCGGCCGCTCGCTCTACAAGTTGCTGGGTGAACGCGGTCATGATGTCGACCACGCACATGCCGTGGTCGCCCCGGTGATCGCCGACGCCGAGCTTGCCAATATCCTGCAGGTCCCCGTCGGCACGCCACTGCAGCATCTGAAGCAGGTGGACCACGATACGCTCGGCCGCCCGGTGATGCGCTCCCTCGAGTGGCATGTTCCGTCGGTCATCGAGCTCCGCGTTTATCGCCGTGGGCCCGGGCCGATGCCGGGTTGACATATGGCTGCCACAGCCGCTCTCTATGATCAGTCATCATATGACTAAGGAGCGGATCGTGACGATCATCGGCAGTGTGCCGAAGCCACCGGTAGTGCTGGTCAAGGACATGATCTGGTGCTGGTGGACGAGGCCCCGCGCCACCCGGCTCGGCAACGATGCATGGTTCACCGGCCTCGACAGCGAGGGCGGAATGGTGGTCGCGAAACTCGATCTGGCGACCGGCGAAGTCGCCCGCACGCGCCTTGCCGCCTTCGAGGATGATGACCACAACAACCCAGCGCTGCTGGTCACCGAAGACCGCCCGCTGGTCTGCGTGTACTCCCGCCATGACGCCGACGAAGGTCTTCGCTACCGCATCTCGAAGGCGCCGCTCTCCCTCGACGACTGGGAGCCGGAGCGGGTCCTTCCGTTCGGCGGCTCGACCACCTATGCCCAGCTCCATCCGCTGCGCCACGAGCTTCACCTGTTCACCCGCGTCGACGGGCCACGCTGGAGCTGGCGGCTGTCACCCGACTGGGGTCGGACCTGGCTACCACATCGCGATTTCCTCAGCTTCGACACCGACTGGCTGGTCTACATGCCGACCGCCATGCTGGAAGATGGCCGCACGCTGCGGGTCGCCGTCTCCGGCCATCCCCGCGAGGCATCGGAGAAGCCGCTGCACGACGTCTGGGCCTGTCTCGTCGACCTCGAAACCGGCGACATCACCACCCCGAGTGGCAATCGGCTCTTGGGCAACCTGCGCACCGGCGAAGGCTTGCCGCTCAACTACGACCGGCTCGAGCTGGTTACCCAGACTCCCGCCGACCGCACGGCAAACCTGTTCGATGTCTCCAGCGGTCCGATCTTCGAGATCGGCTATGTCAGCAAGATCAAGGACGACTTTTCGACCCGCGACGCCCACTACCACGTCGCCTCGCTCCGGAACGACCGCTGGCTGGTGGACAACGTCGCACCGGCAGGCAGGAAGTTCGGCTATATCGACGCCGGCTTCTATGTCGGCGGCGTCGCCTTCCCCAACCATGCCCCTCCCGGGCAAGTCTACCTGACGCGTGAAGCCGACGGCCTCTGGCACCTTGAGCTATGGCGGCGTGACCCGGACGGCCGTTGGCACGGCACCGACCTGGTGCGGCCCGGCCCGACCCGGCTCACCCGTCCCTGGGCGCTGACCAATCCGACGCCGGAACTCGCCGTCGTCGCGCTGGCGCTGGAACGCTACGCCGATGACAGCTATTACGGCTCGCTGTCGCACCTGATCGGCGCCGCCGCGCCGCTGCGTATGGGCCGTTGAAGATGGCTCCCATCGGACTCGGGGTGATCGGTTGCGGCTGGGCGGCGAGCGAGATCGGTCGCGTCGCCGCTGACCTGCCACAGCTCAGGATTGCCGTCGCCACCGATACAGACGCAGGTCGTGCGGAGGCCTTTGCCGCACGAACCGGCGCCAGGATCGCCGCCGACATCGATACGTTGCTGGCCGACACTGCGGTTGCGGCGGTCTATGTCGGCGTACCGCACCATCTGCTCGCCCCGATCGTCCGGCGCGCCCTCGCCGCCCGCAAGCACGTTCTGGCCGAGAAGCCGCTGGCATTGTCTGCCGGGGAGGCGAGGCAACTCGGCGAACTCGCCGATCGGTCCGGGCTGAAGCTTACAGTGTTCTTCGAACTCCGCCGCTCGGGATCGGTAGAGCTGGCGCGTCGTCTCGTCGCCGAGGGCGCGATCGGCACGCCGCGCTTCATCCGCATCCGTACCGTCATCGACAAGAAACTCGCCTATTGGGGAACCAAGGAGCAGCCGAACTGGCGGGCATCGAAGCGCGACGCAGGCGGCGGGGTGCTGCTGATGAACACCATCCATCAGCTCGATGCACTGCGCTACATCACCGGCCTCGACTATGTGCGGGCCAGCGGCGAGATCGAGACCTTCACCGCCCCAGCCGATGTTGAGGATGCCTTCAGCGCGACGCTGCGGCTGTCGAATGGCGGGCTGGTCAGCATTGCCGGCGCCGCACACAGCCCAGGGGCCGACGACGAGGAAACCATCGAGATCGACGGAGACGCCGGCCGCCTCGACATGCCCGATCCGTTTGGCACCGGCCCGGTTCGGCTATATCAGCCGGCGAGTGGTTGGCGAGACTTGCCCGCCGACCGCCCCGATAGCCATGCGCTGATGCTCAAGGACTTTCTAGACGCGGTCATCGATGGACGGCGTGTTCCGGCGAGCGCGGCTGACGCGGCGGCGGCACTCGCGGCGGTCAATGCGATCTACCGTTCAGCCGCCGAGGGGCGATCCGTCGATATCCAGGTCGGCCCCAGCGCGGCGAACGCCTCGCGATAACGGCGATAGGCATCGTCGAAGCGTTCGTCGGGCACGGGCAGGACCTCGCGCATGTCCAGCTGCAGCGCCGCCGATGCGGTTGCTGCATCCGGAGCACCTCCGCTGACCACCGTCGCCAGCAGGGCCGCACCAATCGCCGAGGCGTCGGTCATGGTCAGCACGTCGGCCGGCCGGTTACTTACCGCCGTGCGAATGTCGCACCACAGGCTGCTTCGTGCTCCGCCGCCCATCAACCGTAGGCGATCCGTTCCGACGCCCAGCGCAGCGAGCCGGTCCACGACGTCGCGCATGGCGAAGGCCGTGCCCTCCAGCACCGCCCGTGCCAGGTGCGCCCGCCCATGCGACGGGCCAAGCCCGGTGAAACTGCCGCGTGCCGCAGCGATCCATTTCGGCGCCATGGCGCCCGACAGCGCCGGAATGAAGGTGAGGCCATCGCAACCGGGCGGTGCTTCGGCGGCGAGGCCCGAGAACTCGGTGTCGGAGGCGACCTTGAGCAGGTCGGCCGCCCAGCGCATCGCCCCACCGGACAGCCAACCCGGGTTGCCGATGTGGTGTAGCCCGCCCGGATAGGCATGGGTCTCGACCAGTCGCTCGTCATCAATGATCGGGCGGTCGTGTAGCGCCCCGACGGTTTCCGCCGTACCGAGTGATATTCCCACGACCCCCGGCCGGCAGATGCCGCAGCCAAGCGGATTGGAGAAATCGTCGCCTGTCCCTACCGCCACCGGGAGACCGATCGGCAATCCGGTCAGCGCCGCGCCGGCCGCCGTCAGGCGCCCTGCCAGCTCGGCATCGTCCGCCAGCTCCGGCAACTCCGCCCGATTTGCGCGGAACAGCTCAAGCAATTCCTCGTCCCAGCTACCGAGGCTCAGATTGTACAGCATCGTCGTTGAGGCCAGCGAGCGAGACATCACCCGGCGCCCGGTCAGCGCGGCCACGAGAAAGCTCACGGGCTGGTGCCACGTCGCCACCTGCTTCCGCTCCGGCAGATGGGTGTGCATCCAGACGATTTTGCCGCCCATATGGGTAGCATCAAGCACCAGCCCGCAGCGCTCATGCACCAGGTCGGGATCCATGCCCGCGAGCTCGAGCGCTGCCCGCCGATCCATCCAGATGATCGCCGGCCCCAGCGCACGATTGCTCACATCGACTGGCACTGCGCCGTCGAGCTGTCCGCATGTGGCCATCGCGGCAATATCGGTGCTGACCAATCCGGCTGCCGCAAGCGCCTCGGCGATCGCGGGCCGCAACGCGTCGAGCCACACCTGTGGATCCTGCTCGGCCCAATCGGGTCGCGGGAAATGGGGCTTGTAGGCCCGGCTGCCCCAGCCTAGCACCTCGAGGTCGTCGCCCAGCACCACCGCTTTGAGGCTTTGCGTGCCGATATCGATCCCGAGCGCGGGCACGCGGCCGCTACGCTGCGGCGCAATCGGCGATGACATCGCCGAGCTGCGAAAGGATCGAACCCTTGCGCGGGTTGTATGTGCCGTCGAACACCGCCGTGCCAATGGTGAAGGCATCCGCTCCTGCGTCGGCCACGGCGCGGATGCGCTCGGCCGAAGTGATCGAGCCGGCGACGATCAAGTACCCGTCGCCGAGGCCGGCGCGAGCGGCGCGCACCAGCTCCAGCGGATCGGCTTCGGTAGCCCGGAATGCCAGTAGGTCGGCGCCGGCACACCCAGCAGCGCGGTAGTTCCGGCAGTGCGCGGTGACGTCCTGAGCCGTACCGCCCAGACGCGTCGGGTGGCCCTCCGGAAAGCCCGGAAACGGATAATAGTCGGTATGGGTGCCGGCGATGATGTCCGTGATCGCTGCAACATTGGTGCCGCCGAGCAGCCGGTCTATCCCCAGTTCACGGGCGACGCGCGCCGAGCGTAGACAGGCCTCGGGCGTCTCCGATACCACTTCCATGTAGGAAATGGCGCCCGTGCGACGAATCCGTTCGGTGAGCTTGACGAGGGTCGTCGGCTCCACCCCGACGTCCTTGAAGCCGACATGCTTGAGGCCGAGTGGCGCAATCTCGTCGAACACCGACAGGCAGTCCTCCACGGTCTTGTCGCCCCGCGTCAACATGAAGATGAAATCCAAAGTCTTCCCCTAGGCTCAGAGTGTTGCAACAAGGGTTTCGAGCCGCCCGGCCTCTGCCGCCAGGTCGAGCGCCGTGTAGCGGTTGCGGATCTCACGGCCATGCCGCAGCGCCGTCTCATAGAAACCGCGACCGAGGTGAATATCGTCCGGCCGGGTCGGTGCGCCAGCGGCGCGCAATGCCTGCTCGATCGCCGCGGGCGGCAGGTGGATCGGCGCTACCCGGTCGCGAATGCCGCTCCACTCATTGGCGATGCGGTGGTTGAGCTCGTCGGCGCGGGTCGCGTCGAGGCGCTTCAACGAGAACTCCGCCCAGGTCGATGCCGCCAGTTCATCGCCGTAACGCGACCTGAACTCAGTCTCTGTACCAGTGTCCGGGCGGAGCAGTGGCGGCGTTTCCATCAGGCGGGACTGCAGTCGCGCCATTGACAATGTCGTCACACCAACCTGCTCGCCGTGAAACACCGTCGGCCGGTTGGCCGGCGCCAGCATGTCGATGAAATGGCTGACGAGGTGCTCGCCCTGGCTCGCCGGTGCGCTCGATCCATCGATCGCCGTGCCGAAGCCGGACAGCACCAGCGTTCGCACCAGAAGCCGCATGACCTCGAGGTCGCCCGCCACGAGGTCACCGGCGTGGGTCATTAGCTTCGGCTCATCATCCCGCAGCAGGTCGAACGGCAATTGCCGGTAGGGCGTGCCGAGCAACAGGTGCGACAGCAGCCAATCCCACTGCGCCGTCGACCTGCAGACGCTGTCGCCGAGGCCGGACCGGATCAGCCGCGCCGGCGCCTTGGCCAGTATCTCAAGATCGAAGAAAGCGCCGACTGGGGCCTGGGCCGGCAGCGTCTTCTTGTGCCCATGTTCGGTGATCGATGCCGTCAGCGAGGTGAAGCCGTTCATCGAGGGCGCTGTTCCGAACACCGCATATGGTTTGCCGTCGAGCGCGCTGGCATATTTCGCCAGATCGTTGATGGTCCCCGATCCCACGGCAATAAGAGCGTCAACAGACAACGAGGCCCGGCGCACCCGCTCAACCGTCGCCGCGTCTGGCTGCGGATTTGCCGCCAGCACGAGGCTCTCGACGCTAAAGCGCCCGGCCAGCGCTCGTTCGATCCGCTGGCCGAGCACTGCGTGTGTATTGGGATCACTGAGCACTGCAAGACGGTGATCCAAGCCGAGTCCGGTCACCAGCTCGGCCTCGTAGCCGGCCAGCGACGGCTCGATCACCAGGGAGCGCGTTCCCACCCCGATCTGTCGCCCGGTCTGGCTGTCGACATAGGTCCCGGCGAGGAGCGCTGTCAACGGATCGCCCGTCGCCGCAGTCCCCCGGCCGTCCCCGCTCTCTGCCATTTCCGCTTTCAGGTCATGCCCCAATTCATAAGTCGTTATATGACTAGTAGCACGGCTGCTCGGGACGGACAACCTGGTCGTGTTCAAGTCTCCGCCAGACCGAACCCGATTTGGACGAACTGCTGAGTCCCAATTACATATTCACAGGTCAGCTGCCCGACTCGCCTCCGACGTGCATCGGCACCCGCATTGGTGATCTACATCCAAAATCCAAATGCAATCGGCGTGGCGGCACGCTATAGGGCGGCAACGAAAACCGAGGGAATGGGCTTCATGCATCTCATCCAGTTCGAGGACGACAAGGGCGCGCGGGCCGTCGGCGCCACCGAAGGCGGCGCCACCAGCGTGGTGACCGGCGCGACGAGCGTTTATGCGCTGGCCAGCGAAGCCGCCGACCGCGGCCTGTCGCTGCGCGCCGTGGTCATCGAGAAAGGCCTCGGCAAGAAGCTCGACCGCGAAGCGTTGGCCAAGGAGGGCCGCCTGCTCGCCCCGGTCGATCATGCCGATCCGTCGCACCTCTATGTCACCGGCACCGGCCTCACCCATCTCGGCTCGGCCTCGACCCGCGA